>JALYHS010000251.1 GCA_030776385.1 Actinomycetota bacterium | reverse complement strand
ACTCTCAGCATCCACGTCGTCGCGGGATGTAGTTGACGCAGCGCCTAGCTTTCCGCCGGTGCATTGACGTCGGCGGGCAGCGCGGCCTTGGCCGTAGCCACCAGTCCGGCGAACGTGGCGGGCTCGTTGATCGCGAGATCGGCGAGGATCCGACGGTCCACCTCGACCCCGGCGAGGCCGAGTCCCTGGATGAGGCGGTTGTACGTCATGCCGTTCGCACGGGCAGCCGCATTGATGCGCTGGATCCACAGGCGACGGAACTCGCCCTTCTTCGCGCGACGGTCGCGGTACGAGTAGACGAGGGAGTGAGTGACCTGCTCCTTGGCCTTGCGATACAGGCGGGACCGCTGACCGCGGTAGCCCTCTGCGCGCTCGAGAATAGTGCGGCGCTTCTTGGCGGCGTTGACCGCTCTCTTGACACGTGCCATTTCAGTTGGTCCTTGATCTCGTTCGTGGGGTTACTTGCCCAGGAGGCGCTTGATGACCTTGGCGTCCTGGGGAGCCAGGACCACCTCGCCGTTGAGGCGACGCGTGAGCTTCGAGGACTTCTTCTCGAGGTTGTGGCGCATCCCAGCGCCCTGCTTCATGACCTTGCCGGAACCGGTGATCTTGAAACGCTTCTTGGCACCGGAGTGCGTCTTCATCTTCGGCATTATTTTCCTTCTGTCTTCGTTGCCGTCGCGGCAGCAGCGGGCTTGGGAGCAGCTGACGCCGGGCTGGCGGGCTTGGTGGCGGCAGGAGCCGCCGTCTTCACAGGTGCCGGAGGGGCAACTGTTTCGGCTTTCATGGGCGCAGGGGCGGCAGCCGATGCGCGGGGAGTCGCCTCGACGGGAGCCTTCGCGACAGGTGCAGCGGCGACGGGTGCGGCGACCTTGACCGGAGCAGAGACCGCGACCGGAGCAGCAGCAGGAGCCGGCTCAGCCTCGGGGGCCGCCTGAGCCGGAGTGGCAGGAGCCGCCGCCGGCACGTTGCGCGCACGGTTCTGGGCCCGCTTCGCATTCGCCTCAGCTTTGGCGTCCGACTTGTTCTTGTGCGGGCCGATGACCATCACCATGTTGCGACCGTCGATCATCGGGGTGGACTCCACGCTCCCGAACTCGCCGACGTCCTCTGCGAACTTCTGCAGCAGACGCACACCCTGCTCGGGCCGCGACTGCTCGCGGCCGCGGAACAGGATCATCGCCTTCACCTTGTCGCCCGCCTGCAGGAACCCGACGGCGCGCTTCATCTTCGTCTCGTAGTCGTGCTTGTCGATCTTGAGGCGGAACCGCACCTCCTTGAGGATCGTGTTCGCCTGGTTGCGTCGAGCTTCCTTAACCTTCTGGGCCTGTTCGTACTTGAACTTGCCGTAGTCCATGATCTTGACGACGGGCGGCTTGGAGTCGGGAGAGACCTCGACCAGGTCCAAGTCGGCTTCCTGCGCGAGGCGCAGGGCGTCTTCGATGCGGACAACACCGACCTGTTCACCGTTGGGTCCAACGAGGCGGACCTCGGGAACACGGATCCGGTCGTTCGTTCTGGGATCGCTGATGCGATTTCCTTTCGTAGCTTCTGGTGGGCCCGTGAGGGCACGAAAGGAAGAACCCCCGCGGCATTTCGGCCGTGCACCGCCCTGTGAGGACGAACCCGCCGGGACGAACCTGGCGGAGTGCCCCGGGCATCGCGCTGCGATGTCCGGCTGGATGGTACTGACCCGGCTAACCTTGAGATGCGGTCAGCGGGTGGGATTTCTCCACTTCGTTTCCGAGGATCTGGCCTCGGAGCCCGCATCAGACTAGCAGAGGAACGCCGGTGGCCGAAGAGTTCGTGATGGAAGATTCCGCACAGCAGAGCCGCGACATCGCCGAGGTGCCCGCTGTCGAGATCATCAACACGGTCGCCGTGCACCTGCTGAGCGCCGCCGCGGTGAAGGTCGGCCTTGCCGATGACCCTGCAACCCAGCTCGACCTGGACGAGGCCCGCAAGCTCATCGACGCCCTCGCCGGCCTCGTGACCGCCGCCGCTCCGAGTGTCGGCGACCAGCACGCCCGTCCGCTGCGCGACGGCCTGCGGAGCCTGCAGCTCGCTTTCCGAGAGGCGTCGCCCATCCCCGACCCGATCGGTAAAGGGCCCGGCGAGAAGTGGACCGGATCGGTCGTCTAGACCCGATCCACGGTGACGCCGATCGAGTCGACGCGAGTCGCGATGGCCGGATCGGTCGCCCAGGACTGCTGCAGCCGTCCGAGGAGTGCGTCGAGCTCATCCCTCCCGAGACCCGCGCGCACGGACAGCTGAACAAGGAGTTCCGGGCCGGCGAGCAGCGCATCCGGATCACCCGGCGCCAGCTGGATCGCACGCACAGCGTCCTCCCTCTCCACTGCGGCGAGGAAGGCGTCGAGAACGGCCTCGTCGTCGAAGCACGGGACCCACGCCGCCCCCGTCACCACCGCCTCGAACGCCGGCGCGCGCACCGCGAACTCGGTTGGCGACGCCGGATCGATCACGATCAGTGGCGTGCCGTCGGATGCCGCCGCGAGAGCCACGCGCGCGGCCTCGATCGGAATCGGTCGCGCCGAGGAGTCCCAGGTCTGCAGTGCCGTCACCGAGGTGAAGGCCGGCAGCACATTCCGCCCATCCGGTCCTGCGACGGTGACGATCGACAGCTCCTGGGTCTTATCGACCAGCTGCCCGTGAGCTCCGACTCCCTCGTCGCCGCGCACGGCGATCAGCGGGATCAGCAGCCGCTCGCCGTGCAGTGCCGCAACGACCTCGGCCGGACCCAGCTCGTGCGCTCGGAATCGGATGAGCGCCTCGAGCAAGCGGGGAGGCGCGGAGCCGTCGTCGCCGGCTCCCGGGTTCTGGTGGAACGCGCGCCCCTCGAAGGGAACGCCCGCGGAATCGGCGGTGGGGCTCACTGGTCAGCGACGACGAGGGCTTCGATCAGCGTGAAGGCCCCGGCGTAGAGAGCCTTGCCGACGATCGCGCCTTCGAGTCCGAGCGGGACGAGTGCACGCAACGCGGCGATGTCGCCGAGGTTCGAGATGCCGCCCGACGCGACGACTGGACGCCCCGTGCGGGTCATGACCTCGCGCAACAGCTCGAGATTCGGGCCCTGCAGAGTGCCGTCCTTCGTCACGTCGGTGACGACGTAGCGGGCGCATCCGGCATCTTCGAGGCGGGCGAGCACCTCCCAGAGATCGCCGCCCTCCTGCGTCCAGCCGCGGGCCGCGAGGGTCGTGCCGCGGACGTCGAGTCCAACCGCGATCGCCTCACCGTGCCGTGCGATGACCTGCGCCGCCCAGTCCGGGTTCTCGAGCGCCGCGGTGCCCAGATTGATCCGGGCGGCCCCGGTGGCCAGCGCCGCGTCGAGGCTCGCGTCGTCCCGGATGCCCCCCGAGAGTTCGATCTTCACGTTCGCCGGGGTCGCATCGATCACGCGCTTGATGACGGCGCGGTTGTCGCCGCGACCGAATGCCGCGTCGAGGTCGACGAGATGGATCCACTCGGCTCCCTGCGTGATCCAGGCCTCTGCGGCGTCGATCGGGTCGCCGTAGCTTGTCTCGCTGCCCGCGGCACCCTGGGTGAGGCGGACCGCCTGGCCGCTTGCGACATCCACGGCGGGAAGGAGGGTGAGGGGTGGGGTGTGGCTGGTCTCGGTCATGTGTCTTTCGATATCAGAGAGTTTTCAGCCAGTTGCCGAGCAGCCGGATGCCCGGCTCCCCGGACTTCTCCGGGTGGAACTGCGTGGCGGACAGCGGACCGTTCTCGGCGGCTGCGACGAAACGATCACCGTGCCGCGCCCAGGTGATCTGCGGGTGGGCGAAGGCACCGATCGGGTCCAGGGTCCAGGCGCGGGCCGCGTTCGAGTGCACGAAGTAGAAGCGCTCGTGCGCGATGCCCTCGAAGAGCACAGATCCCTCGGGCGCCTCGACGGTGTTCCACCCCATGTGAGGCAGCACCGGCGCGTCGAGCTGGTCGACGAGGCCAGGCCACTCGCCGAGGCCCTCGGTATCGACGCCGCGCTCGATTCCGCGCTCGAAGAGTACCTGCATCCCGACGCAGATCCCGAGTACCGGGCGACCGCCCGCAAGTCGGCGTTCGATCTTCTCGCCGCCCCGCACCGCCTCGAGCTGGCGCATAACTGCATCGAAGGCGCCGACACCGGGCACGACGAGCCCGTCAGCATCTCGGATCCTGGCCGAGTCCGCCGTGAGCTCAACACGGGCACCGGCGGCCTCGAGGGCTTTGGCAGCCGAGTGCACGTTGCCGGAGCCGTAGTCGAGGACGACGACGGTGGGCTGCACGACGCTCATCTCAGAGCGCGCCCTTCGTTGACGGCACGCCACTCACCCGCGGGTCGAGGGCGACGGCCTGGCGGAAGGCGCGCGCGAACGCCTTGAACTCGGCCTCCGCGATGTGGTGCGGATCGCGTCCGGCGAGCAGCGTGATGTGGACCGTGAGCCCCGCGTGGAACGCGATCGCCTCGAAGACGTGGCGCACCATCGATCCCGTGAAGTGGCCGCCGATCAGGTGAAACTCGAATCCAACGGGCTCGCCCGAGTGCACGAGGTACGGGCGCCCCGAAACGTCTACGACCGCCTGCGCCAGAGCGTCATCGAGCGGGACGAGGGCGTCGCCGAACCGTGCGATCCCCGCCTTGTCGCCGAGCGCCTGCTTGATCGCGGTGCCGAGCACGATGCCCGTGTCCTCGACCGTGTGGTGCACGTCGATCTCGGTGTCCCCTTGGGCTTTCACCGTCAGGTCAACGAGGGAGTGCTTGGCGAACGCGGTGAGGAGGTGGTCGAAGAACGGAACAGTGGTGTGGATGCTCGACCGGCCGGTGCCGTCCAGGTCGATCGACAAGTCGATGCTCGACTCGCTCGTCTCACGCGTCAGCGCCGCGGTCCTCGCAGTTGCCATGTCGACAAGTCTACCGGGAGCTCAGTGAGCACCCCGGGAGCCGAGATCTGCCAGCGACTGCAGGAAGAATCCGGTCTCCTCGGCGGTCCCGGCCGTGACACGCAGTGCCCCCGGGATGCCGACGTCGCGGATCAGGATGTCGCGCTTGAGCAGCGCACGGAACGTCGCCGCAGGGTCATCCAGTCCGTCGAACATGACGAAGTTGGTCTGGCTGTCGAACACGCGGTAGCCGAGCTTCGGAAGCTCGAGCAACATGCGATCGCGTTGGGCGGCGATGTCGTCGACCATCGCCAGCATCTCCGGCGCATGCGCAAGTGCCGCGAGCGACGCCGCCTGGGTGAGCGCCGAGAGGTGATACGGAAGCCGGACAAGTCGCAGGGCATCGGCGACCGCAGGATCCGCGGCGAGGTAGCCCAGCCGCGCTCCCGCGAACGCGAACGCTTTGCTCATCGTTCGGGAGACGAGCAGCCGTTCGCGCCCCGGCAGAAGGGTGAGGGCGCTCGACGCGTCGGCCGGCATGAACTCGGCGTACGCC
>JALYHS010000250.1 GCA_030776385.1 Actinomycetota bacterium | reverse complement strand
GATCTACCCGGACGGCACCCACGCCGTCCGGGACTTCACGCTGACCATCCCGGCCCGGCAGATCACGGTGCTCGTCGGCTCGAGCGGCTCCGGCAAGACGACGCTGATGCGCATGATCAACCGGATGGTCGACCCCAGCTCGGGCACGATCGAGATCGACGGCACAGACATCTCGACGGTCGAGCCGGTCCAGTTGCGCCGCGGTATCGGCTATGTGATGCAGAACTCGGGCCTGCTGCCGCACCGGAAGGTGATCGACAACATCTCGACCGTTCCGCGGCTTACGGGGGTTCCGCACGACCAGGCTCGCGCCCGAGCCCTCGCGTTGATGGACACCGTGGGCCTCGACCGCAAGCTGGCCGACCGCTACCCGAGCCAGCTCTCCGGCGGACAGCAGCAGCGCGTCGGCGTC
Source organism: Actinomycetota bacterium (assembly GCA_030776385.1). Taxonomy (GTDB): domain Bacteria; phylum Actinomycetota; class Actinomycetes; order Actinomycetales; family Microbacteriaceae; genus Lysinimonas. The sequence continues at coordinate 4,551 of JALYHS010000250.1, read as the reverse complement.
GCCCGCGGGCTGGCGGTGGATCCCAATATCCTCCTCATGGACGAGCCCTTCAGTGCGGTCGACCCGATCGTTCGCGACGAGTTACAGCAGGAGGTGCTTCGACTCCAGTCCGAGCTGGCCAAGACCATCGTCTTCGTGTCGCACGACATCGATGAGGCGTTCCTGCTCGGCGATCAGGTGATCGTTCTCGCGCAGGGCGGCGAGATCGTGCAGCAGGGAACTCCGGAAGAAATTTTGGCCAATCCCGCCACGGACTTCGTCGCCAGCTTCATCGGCGCGGATCGCGGCAAGCGCCGCCTGTCCGTCTCGACGACCCAGGCGCGTGGCGACGACCGCGTGCTCGTGGATGCCGGCGGGTACCCGGTCGGCGTCATCGCGGCGCCCGACGGTCGGCTCGCCGTCTCGAACGCCTCCCCGAAATCCCGCAGCGTCTCCAACAAAACGGACCAGGCGGGCGACGACTGATGAACTGGGTATGGATCGGCAGCAACCTCGACCTCATCGGGGGGCGCATTCTGGAGCATCTGGCTCTGACCGCCCCGCCGATCCTGATCGGGTTGGTGCTCTCCATACCTCTGGGCTACGCGGCCAGCCGATCCAAGGTCTGGCGATCAATCCTGTTGTCCTTGGGTGGCATCCTGTACACGATCCCCTCGATCGCGCTGCTGGTGCTCGTGCCGGTGATCTTCGGTTTTCTGATTCTCGATCCGCTCAACCTGGTCTTCGCGCTCAGCATCTACGCGGTCGCAATCATGGTGCGCTCGTCCGCCGACGCTTTCGCTGCGGTGTCTCGAGACGTCGCAGCGTCAGCCACGGCAACTGGATTCTCGCGCTGGCAGCGATTTATCGGGGTGGAGCTGCCACTGGCCGGGCCGGTGCTGCTGGCCGGTCTTCGGGTCGTCTCGGTCAGCACCGTCAGTATTGCGAGCGTCGGGGCCGTGACGGGGATCGATCAGCTCGGCTCGTTCTTCACGGACGCGTTCCAGCGATCGTTCCTGACTGAAGCCGTCGTGGGGATCGTCGCGATCCTGCTGATCGCCGCGCTGTACGACGTCATCCTCTCCCGCGTTGGCGCCCTGCTCATGCCGTGGAACCGCATGCAGCCGGCCGTCATGGCCTCTCCGAAGGTCTACTCGGAGCCGCTGGGCGGCACGCTATGAATCTCTTCGGAAACGCGCTCGCGTGGATATTCGACCCGGCCCACTACGGCGGTCGAGTCGATATCCCGACGCACCTTCTCGACCATCTTCGCGTCAGCGGAATCTGCATCCTGATCGCGATCCTGATTGCCGTGCCGATCGGCGTCGTCATCGGCCACACCGGCAGAGGGCGCGCCGCGGCGATTCTGATCAGCAACATCGCTCGCGCCGTTCCCACACTCGGCTTACTCTCGATTCTCATCCTGGCGATCGGTGTCGACGTGCGGCCGATCATCATTGTGCTGGTCATCCTCGGGATCCCCCCGATGCTCGCCGGAACCTACGCCGGAATCGAGTCGGTCGACAAGCAGACCGTTGACGCGGCGCGCGCTCTCGGCATGAGTGAGTGGCAGATCATCGTCCGGGTGGAGCTGCCGCTGGCTGCGCCGTTGCTCATCGGCGGCCTGCGCGCCATGGCGCTCCAGGTGATCGCCACGTTGGGGATCGCCTCGTCGTTCGCCTTCGGAGGGCTGGGCATCTATGTGATCAACGGCCTCGCCACGGCCGACTACACGCAACTTCTCGCGGGCGCGATCCTGATCACCGCGCTCGCCCTCATCGTCGACGGTGTCCTTGCCGTCGTCCAACGATTCGTGGTGCCGCGCGGAGTCGCGCTCGGCCGCACGGATCCGAATGGCCACCAGAAACGCGCGCGGGCACCGCGTCCGCGCGTACTCCAGGAAGGTATGCAGTCATGAAGTCACACAGAGGCATCATCGCGGGCGTCGCCATCGCCGCCGCAGCAGCGTTGACGCTGACCGGATGCGCGAGCTCCAACTCGCTCAGCGGCGGCGGAAGCACGAGCAAGACGTCCGTCACCATCGGGTCGGCGGCATTCCCCGAGAACGCCACGCTGGCATACGTCTACGGACAGGCATTGGCCGCGGATGGAATAACGGTTTCGTACAAGGTCAACATCGGGCAGCGAGCCGCATACTTCCCCGCACTGGAGAAGGGCGAAATCGACGTCATCCCCGAGTACGCGGGAAGCATCCTGTCGTTCCTGGACAAGACCGCGAACGACAAATCGGGCGACGCGGTCAAGACGGCGCTCGACGGCGTTCTGCCCAAGGGCCTCACGGCCCTAGACCTCTCGAAGGCTGCCGACTCGGATTCGCTCAACGTCACGGCCGACTTCGCCTCGAAGAACAACCTGAAGACGATCGCTGACCTCAGCAAGGTGCCGACGGCGATCATCGCGGCGAACCCCGAGTTCCAGACCCGGCCCGATGGCATCCCAGGCCTCAAGAGCGTGTACGGCCTCAGCAACCCGTTCCAGGCGATCAATGACGGCGGAGGCCCCGCGACGCTGAAGGCGCTGCTCGACAACACCGTGCAGGTGGCGGACATCTACAGCACGACGCCGTCGATCCTCGACAACAAGCTCGTCACGCTGGAGGACCCGAAGAACCTGTTCGCCTCCCAGCAGGTCGTGCCGATCGTCACGGCGAGCAAGGCGTCGAAGATCAGCGCCGTGCTCAACAAGATCTCGGCCAAACTGACCACCAAGGATCTGCTCGAGTTCAACAAGCGGACCGGTGGCGACGAGAAGGCCGACCCGAAGACGGTCGCGTCCGACTGGCTGAAGGCGAACGGATTCACCAAGTAGCACCCGTTTCGGACAAGGGGCGGGTGCTGCGGCATCCGCCCCTTCGTCATGCGGCTGCTGCCGCCCCGCTGCTGCCGCCCACTCCGCTGCCGCGCTGCCCGCTGCCGTGCACCCCCACCATTTGCCAAATTCCGCCAATGCCGCTCGCCGGCAACTGGCGGAATTCGGCAATTCGCCCCGGCTTCTCAGCGGCGGGGGCGGGGGAGGCTCAGGAGGCCGGGGCGTCCGGCGGCAGCTCGTTCGGGTGTTCGGCCTCCCAGTGGCGGGCCTCCCGGCGCTCCAGGGCGCGGCGGATCAGCAGCACGCCGACGAAGAACACGATCACGACCGCGCCGAACAGGTAGCCCGCCCAGTGCAGCTGCGCGGAGAGCTGCCGGTAGCCGCCCGCGGCGAGCGTTCCGACGGTGACGTACGCGGAGGCCCACAGCAGGCAGGCGGGAGCGGTCCAGACCATGAAGCGCCGGTAGCTCCACTGCGTCATCCCGACGGTCAGCGGCACGAGCGAATGCAGCACCGGCAGGAATCGCGAGGCGAACACCGCGGCGCCTCCGCGACGCTCGAGGTAGCGTTCGGCGCGCACCCAGTTGCTCTCCCCGAGGCGCACCCCGAGCTTGGAAGCGCGGATCCGGTGGCCGAACCAGCGCCCGAGCAGGAAGCCGACGCTCTCGCCGCCGAGCGATCCGCCGACGACCGCGACGAGCATCCCGAGGTACTGCGGCACGTTTGCGACGCCGGTGCTGGCGACGAGAACGATTGTGTCGCCCGGGACGAGCAGGCCCACGAGGATGGTTGTCTCGCAGAACATCCCGAGCGCGGCCAACAGTGCGCGGGCGATCGGATCGACGTGGGCGACCGTCGAGAGGATCCACCCGAGCGGATCGATCACGCGGTCCTCGGCGCAGGCGGCAGGGAGACGGCGGACTCGGGCAGGGGCTTGCGCAGCGCATCCAGTCGAGCGCGCCACAGGTCGAGACGGCCGGGCTGCTCCGCGGTGGTGGGTCCGTCGACCCAGCCCGTGACGATCCGGATGCCGTGCACCGCATTGAGCGCCCAGACCTCCAGCCCGTCCAGTTGGCCCGGCAGCACGGCGTCGTGGAGCACGTCCACCCCGGTTGCGGTGGCCAGGGCCAGCACGCTTCGCATCGTCACCGAGTCGATGCGCGGCAGATCGATCGAGGGGACGCACAGCGCGTCACCCGTCCACCAGGCGAGGCAGGTCGTCGACCCCTCGGCGACGTAGCGCTCCGGACCGTCGCCCGCCGCTCCGAGCAGCACCGCTTCGTCGGCGTGCCGGCTCTGAGCATCCGTGCGGAGTCGGGTCATCGCCTCCAGGTCGGGGCCTTTGATCCACGGTTCGGTGCGCGGGTCCTCGCCGTGGTGGGTGGCGAGGATGATCGAGCGGTGACGCTCCGGCGCGACGCGCAGGCGGACCAGCAGCTCGGCGGCCCCGTGCTGAAGGCGCAGCTCGACGCGCGGAAACCAGTCGCCCGAGCGCGGAATCCGAGCAATCGCGGCATCCCAGAAGGATTCGACATCGAGAACGTCGACCTCGGAGCTCAAGCCGCGACGATCCGCGAGCTCAGCCACGCCATCCAGAAAACGCATGCGGTGAAGGCCGAGGGCGAGCACGCGACCGTCGGTCACCAGCCACGAGTCGGCGGCGAGAATGGCCGCGGGGGCGACGTCGCAGTCGTCGCGCTCGGCCAGCACACCGCCCTGCCAGCGGAACGTCGTCGCCTCGCT
>JALYHS010000249.1 GCA_030776385.1 Actinomycetota bacterium | reverse complement strand
TCGCTCACCGGCGAGTGGCGCGACGTGAAGAATCCGGCCAAGCGCGAGACGATCATCGCGCGTGTCCCCTCCGCGGGCACCGCCGACCTGGATCGCGCCGTGAAGGCCGCGCATGAGGCGTTCCCGGCCTGGCGCTCCCGCCACTTCACCGAGCGCTCACGGGCGCTGAACAAGATCGCCGACGAGATCGAGCAGCGCACCGAGGAGTTCGCCCGCCTGACCGCCATCGACACCGGCAACGCGATCCGCACCCAGGCGCGTCCGGAGGTCGGCACGCTCGTCTCGCTGTTCCGCTACTTCGCCGGGATCGCGGGCGAGGTCAAGGGGACCGTCCTCCCGGCGGGCGACAACCAGCTGCAGTACACGCGCCTCGAGCCGCTGGGCGTCGTCGGCTGCATCCTGCCCTGGAACTCCCCGCTGATGATCGCCGGCTTCAAGGTGCCCGCGGCGCTCGCGGCCGGCAACACCATCATCATGAAGGCGGCGGATGACGCGCCCCTCACGATCCTGCTTCTCGCCGAGGTCTGCAACAACCACCTGCCAGCCGGTGTGGTCAACGCTCTGACCGGGCGAGGCAGTGTCGTCGGCCAGGCGATGGCGGAGCATCCGGGAATCGACAAGGTCTCGTTCACCGGGTCGACCGAGGTGGGCCGCGGCGTCGCCCGCACGGCGGGGGAGCGTCTCGCGCACGTCTCGCTCGAGCTCGGCGGAAAGAACCCCTCCATCGTGTTCGCGGATGCGCTAGGCGCCGACGGCGGCGAGGAACTGATCGACGGCCTCCTGCTGTCCTCACGGTTCGCACGCCAGGGGCAGAGCTGCACGGCCGGATCGCGGCTCTTCCTGCACCGCGACATCTACGACGAGGTGCTCGGCAGGCTGAGCGCGAAGCTCGGTGCCATGGTCGTCGGCGACCCGCTCGAGGAGACCAGCGACATGGGTGCGATCATCAACGCCGCCCAGTACGACTCGATCGCGGGCTACCTCGCCGAGGGGCGCGAGAGCTCGACGATGACGACCGTGCTCGGCGGGGATGTCCCCACCAGCGGTCCGCTGACCGAGGGCTACTTCCACCTGCCGACGGTGTTCGGCGACGTCAGCAACGACTTCCGCCTGGCACGCGAGGAGATCTTCGGACCGGTGCTCGTCGCCATCCCGTGGACCGACGTCGACGACGTGGTGCGCATGGCCAACGACTCCACGTACGGGCTCGCCGCCTTCGTCTGGACGCACGACCTCGACGCGGCCGTCACCACCGCCAACCGGATCGAGTCCGGCTGGGTGCAGGTCAACCAGGGCGGCGGCCAGGTCGTCGGACAGTCGTACGGCGGCTACAAGCAGAGCGGTATCGGCCGCGAGGTCTCGCTCGAGGGCATGCTCGCCGGGTTCACCCAGACCAAGCAGATCAACATCCGGCTCAAGGGCTAGCGTTGGTCGAGCCTGTCGAGACCCCCACCTCGCTGGTCGAGCCTGTCGAGACCCCGTCCGCCTCGACCCTCCCGCTCACCGGCATCGTCGTCCTCGACCTGACGCGCGCTCTCGCCGGTCCGTACGCCACGGCCCTGCTCGGTGACCTGGGCGCCACGATCATCAAGGTCGAGAGCAAGAAGGGCGGCGACACCACCCGCGCCTGGCCGCCGTTCGAGGGCGAGCACAGCCTCTACTTCGAGTCCGTGAATCGCAATAAGTCCTCGATCGCGATCGACTTCTATTCGATCGAGGGTGCCGCGCTGCTGCGTCGTCTCGTGCTGGACGCGGATGTTGTGATCGAGAACTTCAAGCCAGGCACCATGACCGAAATGGGCCTCGACCCGGCCACCCTCCGGGCCCAGAAGCCGTCGCTCATCATCGCCTCGGTCAGCGGATTCGGCTCGACAGGTCCGCTCGCCCAGTCCGCCGGACTCGACCAGGTCGCGCAGGGCATGTCGGGCCTGATGTCGATCACCGGAGAGGATGCCGCTCACCCGATGCGCATGGGCGTCCCGATCATCGACATGTACGCCGGCATCTTCACCGCGGTGGGCATCGCGGCCGCCCTCGTCGGACGCGAGCGCACCGGCGGTCGCGAACACGGCACCGGCCGCCTCGTCGAGACCTCGCTCCTCGAGTCGGCGATCTCCGTCTCCGCGTTTCAGGGCCAGCGCTATCTCAGCACCGGCGAGGTGCCGGTGCCGCAGGGCAACAACCACCCGGTGCTCGCTCCGTACGGGGTCTTCGCGACCGGCGACATCCCGATCATCATCGCGGCGGGCAACGACAGGCATTTCCGGCAACTGGCCGAACTGCTGGGGGAGCCCGGGCTGGCGGACGAGCCGGAGTTCGCGACGGATCGCTCGCGCTCCGGCCACCGGGACGCACTCACTGCACGCCTGGAGGCGCTGCTGGCGGCCCGGCCCGGGCTCGAGTGGGTCGCCGAGCTGCGGCGGATCGGAATCCCGGCAGGGCCGATCCTCAACTACGAGCAGGTCTTCCAGGACCCGCAGGTGCGCCACCTCGACATGGTGAAGAAGACCGTGCGGCGCGACGGGAGCGCCCTCCCTCTGCTGCGCGGCCCGATCTCGCTCGACGGCGTCGCCCCGGCGATCACGAAGCCACCGCCCGTGCTCGGCGAAGACACCCGCGCCGTACTCGACGGGCTCGGGCTCACCGCGGAGCAGATCGACGGGTTGCTCGCGGCCGGGATCGTGACCGAGCAGACCTCGCTGGTCGAGCCTGTCGAGACCACCCCCGCAGAAACGGCCATCGCGTGATTGCCGCTTTCGAAGAGCTCGATTTTCAGTCGACGCCGATGGGCGAGCTCACGCTGCGTCGACGGGTGGACCCGTCGCTCGGGCTCGAGATCTTCGAGGTCAAGCTCGGCGAGGAGTACCTCATGTCGAGCGCATTCACGGTCGCCGAGGAAGCGCTGGCCGAGCTGGGACTGGCGGTGACCGTCGGCGAGAGGCTGCGCGTGCTGGTCGGCGGGTTGGGCCTCGGCTACACCGCGATCGCCGCCCTCCGTGACCCGCGAGTTGCGACGCTGACCGTGATCGACACGCTCCCCGCCGTCATCGACTGGCACGAGCGCGGACTGTTGCCCGTCTCGGCGCAGCTCACCGGCGACCCTCGAACCCGCCTCGTGCTCGACGACTTCTTCGCCGTCATGCGCGCCGCGCCGATCGCGGATGCGGGGGCGGATGCGGCGGATGGCGTGTCGCTCTGGGACGCGATTCTGCTCGACGTCGACCACTCACCGCGTCACCAGCTGGACCCGAGTCACGCCGACCTCTACACCGTCGCAGGACTGCAGAGTCTCGCCGGCCATCTCGTCGCGGGCGGCGTCTTCGCGCTCTGGTCGGACGATCCGCCCGACGAGGAGTTCCTCGCGACGGTGCGCGCGGTCTTCGGGCACACGGAGGCGCACATCGTCGACTTCGCCAACGCGCTCACCGGCGGCACCTCGTCGAACACGGTCTACGTCGGGCAGCTCGACCGGGTCGAGGCTCGACATGCCTGAGCTGCGCGTCGACGTGGTCGGCCCCGTCGCCACCCTGACCATCGACAACGCGGGAAAACGCAACGCGGTGACGGGGGCAATGTGGGACTCGTTCGCTCCGCTTCTCGCCGAGCTGGCGGCGAACGACGATGTGTCCGCGTTGGTTGTTCGCGGAGCCGGGACCGACTTCTCGGCGGGCGCCGACATCAGCGACCTGCAGCAGATCCTCCGCGATCCGGCGGCAGGTGACGGTGGGCACGTCACCGCGGGGGAGACCGCGCTCGCGGAGTTCCCGAAGCCCACGGTCGCCGCGATCGACGGATTCTGCGTCGGCGGCGGCTGGGAGTTGGCCGGCGCCTGCGACATCCGGATCTCCTCCGACCGCTCGACGTTCGGCGTGACGCCCGCGCGCCTTGGCATCCTGTATCCGCTCTCTGGCGTCACGAGGCTGGTTCAACTCGCAGGCCCTGCCGCCGCGAAGCACCTGATCCTCAGCGGCGAGCTCGTGGATGCCGAGACCGCCGCTCGCTGGGGCATGGTGTCGCGGCTCCTTCCGACCGAGGGTTTCTGGGGGGCGATCGACGCATTCGTCGACACGCTGGTGACCCGCTCCCGGCTCACTCAGCAGGCGAGCAAGGAGCTGATCGACCTGATCGCGAGTGGTGACCCGCGCCTGACGGAGCGCGCGGCGTTCTGGGATGCCGAAGTCGCCGTGAGCGCAGAAGCCGCCATCGGAGCCGCGGCCTTCCTGTCTCGCGAAACCCCCGCGTTCACCTGGCGGTCGCCGGCGACGTAGCGATTGCCTAGGCGAGGGAGCGTGGTCGATGTGCCGAGACGAAGGCGTCGACTCCGGCCTCGATGAACGCGTCGGGCGCACCGTCATCCGGAGAGTCGATCTCGCCGAGGAACATCACGCGGTTGCTCGGGATCCACAGGAGCATTCCGGCGAGATGCTGTGCTGAGGTATGAGGCGCGGGAATGGCGAGGACACCCCGTTCGACGAGTACCTCCAGACAGTCGGTCATCGAGTTGAGCACGCGCTCGAACCCGCGTTCCCAATACAGGCGGGCAAGATCAGGGAAGCGAGCGGCCTCCGCAATGACAAGACGACGGATCTGCTGTACTCGTGCATTCATGATGGACCGGGTGAACTGGTTCGCCAGCATCCGCACGGCCGCGTGTGCGTCGCTGGCTGTGCGCATCGCGTCGATCATGGGCTCGAACGGATCGTCGATGGCGTCGCCGACCTCGAGGATGAGAGCCGTGAACAGCCCTTCCTTGTCGGTGAAGTAGTTGTAGATCGTCTGCTTGGATGCCGACGCGGCGGCGGCGATCTGATCGATGCTCGTACCCACGAACCCGTGAGCCACGAAGACCTCGAGCGCGCTGTTCAGGATCCGGCGCTTGTTTGCTTCCCCCCGCGGTCTGGCGATCCCATGAGCTTCTGTGCCTGCCACCTTGACTCCATCCGTACTAATCAGTACCGTACTAATCATTACGGTAATCAATCGTACTATAAAGGTACCTCGAGAGGGAACGTCATGATGACAACCGAATCACGTACCGTCACCTCGAATGACGGCACGCGAATCGCCTACAGTGTGGTCGGTTCCGGACCCGCACTCGTCCTCGTGGACGGTGCGCTGTGCAGTCGCGCCTTCGGGCCTCTCGGCGCGCTGGCAGACGAGCTGGCTGATCGCTTCACCGTCGTCACCTACGATCGTCGCGGCCGCAACGAGAGCGGAGATGCTGGGGCGTACGACCCCTCCAAAGAGACAGCGGATCTCGCTGCGGTCATAGAAGCGGCAGGCGGATCTGTGTCGCTGTATGGCATTTCCTCGGGTGCCGTCCTTGTTCTCCGATCGATTCCGCAGTTGAGCGGGGTTCGCGCCGCCGTCATCTACGAGCCGCCGGTCATGGTCGAGGGCCATGGGATTCCGGTTGACTACGTGTCGCGGCTGACCACACTCGTCTCAGAAGGGAAGAACTCTGAGGCACTTGACCTCTTCAATACGGAGATCATCGGACTCCCCGCGGAATATCTGGCGCCGATGAAGGACATGCCGATGTGGCCGATCATGGAAGCCACGGCGCCCACCCTCGTCTACGACTCCCTGATCATGGGGGGCAGCTCGAACGGCGCCCTCGACGACGGTCTGATCGCGGCTCTGGCGAGCATCACCATTCCGGTTCTCGTCGTCGATGGCGACGCGAGCATGTCGATGATGCGCTCCGGAGCGGACGCAATCGCCGCACATCTGCCGAACGCGGAACGTCTGACCCTTCCCGTCC
>JALYHS010000248.1 GCA_030776385.1 Actinomycetota bacterium | reverse complement strand
GAGCTGACACGAGGAACTACTTTCCGCCCGCGAGGAGCGTGTCGATGTCGGATGCTGCCTTCTGAAGCGCTGCCTTGACGGTGCTCTGGCCGAGGAACGCCGGAGTGAGGTCCGTTGCCAGCGCAGTGTCGATCTTGCTCGCATTCGGACTCGCAACGCGCGACTTCGCCGTCTTGAGCTGGTCGGCGAACGTCTGGTAGTAGCCGGCCACCTTCACCTCGTCGGAGGCGAGTGAGGGCAGAACGGTCATCTGACCGGTCTTGACCATGGCGAGCTGGAACTGCTTGCTCTGCGTGAACGAGATGAACTTCTCGGCAGCTGCCTTGTTCTTAGAGCTCTGCGTGAGAACGATGTCCTCACCGCCGACGACGCTGACCGAACCGCCAGCGCCGGCCGGGATCGGGGCATAGCTGGGTTTGAAGTCCGGGTACTGGCCGCTCCAGATCCCCTGCATCCACGGACCGTCGAAGATCGTCGCGTACTGGGTCTTCGGCAGACCGTCGGACGTCCCGGTCGCACCTTTATTCCCGGTGATCAGGTTCGGGATGAGTCCCTCGTTGTAGAGGTCGACGAGCATCTGCACCGTCTTCACGTTCGCGGAACTGTCGAGATAGCCGGAGGCCTTGGTCTCGGCCTTGTTGGTGACTTCGCCACCACCCGACCAGATCCACGGCGAGACGTTCCACGCCCCAAGGCCCGAGTCGGCGAAGAGGGACACGCCGCTACCCTTGAGCTTTGCGCCCATCGACTCGAGATCCGCGAACGTCCTCGGAGGCGCGGTCACGCCGGCCTTGTCGAGGGCTGATTTGCTGGTGATCAGCACGCGTGTGTTGGTGTCGAGCGGCAGGCCGTAGTACTTGCCCTTGTAGAGGTTCGTCGCCAGAGATCCGGGGTAGGTGTTGGCGGCGAGGGTCTTGAAGTCGGCCATGTCTGTCGACAGCGGCACGAGAACGCCGAGCTGGGCGAACTGCGGCACCCAGCCGAGGTCGGCGCGCACCAGGTCGGGGAGCTGGTCTCCAGCGGCGCTGGTGGTGAGTTTCTGCAACAGGGAGTCGTACGCGATATCGACGTACTTGACAGTGATGTCGGGGTTGGCCTTCTCGAAGGCGGGGATGAGGGTCTTGTTGAGGGCGTCCTGTTGCGTTGAGTTGCCGCCGTTGCCATAAGCGCCCCACAGTGTGATGGTGACGGGCTTGCTGCTGGGTGAGGAGGCGGGCGATGAGCAGCCGGTCGCCACAAGGGCGAGCGCGGCCGCGACCGCGAGAACGGATCCGATCCTAAGTGAGCGCTTCATTGCGATTCTCCTGTTGTGATGGGCGACGCTGCCAGTTGGCGGAGTGGAAATGTCCCGCCGAGTTATTTCTATCTCAAAACTAATTAGGTTGTCAATGCAGGGAAACGGCCCCTTTGGTCACGTTTTTATTTCATTGACGGAATTAATTGAATATGCCATCCTGAAATCCCGATCTGGCCGAGGGAGGCACCCGTGCGCATTGCAACACCGCCGTGGACCCCCGACACTGGCGGGTCACGTTCCGTCGCTTTGCAGGTGTTGATCAACGGACCGCTCTCCCGCAGCGACATCGCACGACGACTGGATCTCTCCGCGGGATCCCTCACCCGCCTCAGCGCCCCCCTCATCGAAAGTGGGCTCCTGGTCGAGATCGATGACAAGGACGACAAGGACGCTCGAGCCGGCCGACCCTCAAAACCGCTCGACGTCGTGCCGAACTCGCAGCATTTCATCGGGATGAAGCTCACCGGTGACGACATCCTCGCCGTCGTCACCGATCTGCGCGCGAACGTTGTCGATTCGGCTTTCGCAGTTCTGGGATCCCGCGAACCGGAGGCAGTCACCGCGCAAATCGCGGGCCTGGCAAGCCGACTCGGCTCGGTCGTGCCTTCCGTGACCGCCATGGGAGTGGGCATCGGCGGATTGGTCGTTGACCATTCCATTGTGCAGAGTGCGCCGTTCCTCGGCTGGTCCGAGGTGCCGCTCGGTTCCATGCTGGAGGCAGCTACCGGCATTCCGACTGTTGTCGACAACGATGTCGTTGCTTTCACCGAGTCCGAACACTGGTTCGGATCAGGCCGCGGCTTGAAGCGTTTCGCCGTGCTCACCCTCGGGGCCGGCATCGGATACGGCGTTGTCATCCACGACGAGATCGTCGTCGATCACGACTCGGGCATCGGACTCGTCGGACACTGGCCGCTTGACCCGTTCGGGCCGGTCTGCCCCTCGGGCCACCGAGGCTGCGCCCGAAGTCTTCTCACGGTATCGGCGATCACTCAAGCCGTCTCTCTTGCCGCGGGCAGGGACGTCGGCTACGAAGAGGCGCTCGATCTCGCCGATTCCGGCGAGCCGGCCGCGCGCCGCATCGTCGACGACGCCGGCCGGGGACTCGGGCGCCTGATCGCCGCCGTCGCCAACTTGACTCTGCCGCAACGCATCATCCTTGGCGGCGAAGGCGTGCGCCTCGTGGAGTGCGCGGCAGACGCCATCGCCGAAGGGATTCGCAATGACCGCGATCCTCGAGCCAAGCCCCCTGAGTTGGTGACTACTCCCGGCACCAACACGGAATGGTGCCGCGGGGCTGCCGTGATGGCCATCCAAAGGTACGTGTTGGGGCGACGGTCGGCCTAACTCTCACCGCCGAGCCTGCCGTTCATGGTGCTAGCTCGACCCGAAGCCCAAGGATGACGGCAGCCCGCCCAGAAATGCCGATGACAACGGTGACGTGGACGATGTCTGAGCGACCTCGATGACCGGGAGGGGCTCGGCTCGCCGCGTGGCGCGGCCCGCGACCATCATTAGTCCAGGTGGAAGACCTCGGGGATGGCCATCCACCATTCTCCCGGGGCGCGATCCGGCAGCGGTCGCTGCAGCGGCTCACACACGGCCCACCAGTCTTGGGTCGCCTCATTGGCCGCGATCGCCGCATTGTCGGCGGCCAGATCGTCGCCGGTGTACTCGAGGTACGAGAACAGCAGTTCGTCATGCCGAAAAATCGAGTAGTTCGTCATGTGACTGGCCCTCAGCCGCTCGAGCACGGTTGGCCAGACCTCGGCGTGAAGGCGTTCGTACTCCTCCGCGTTCTCCGCGGGAAGGCCGATGACCGACGCGAGCCGAATCATGGCGCTCAGCTCCCCGCCGGCCGCGGACGAACACGGAGGTTGTGAACGCCGCCGTCGACCTCGTCGGGGGCGACCATGCGCCCCGTCGCCTGCAGGGCATCGAGCGCCGCGCGCTCGGCGACCGGATCGACGAACTTCGACAGCATCCTGTCGACGAACGGTGTCGACACGGTGCCTGGACTCACGCGATTGACGCGGATCCTCTCCCGCACGTGGTCGGTCGCCATGGCGAAGGTGTCGGCGGTTGTGCCGTTCTGGCGCTGAACGCCGTTCACC
>JALYHS010000247.1 GCA_030776385.1 Actinomycetota bacterium | reverse complement strand
ACGCCGGCCGAGTGGCAGAGGTCCCAGAGCATGAGCGCGCCCGCCTCGTGCACAAGGCCGGTGATCGCGGGCAGGTCGGCGAGGAATCCGGATCGATAGGCGATCGCGCTCAGCACGACGACGGCGGTGCGCGGACCGATCACCTCGGCGACACGACCCGGGGTGACGTCGCCTTCCTCGATCCATCGGATCGTGAGCCCGCGCTCGGCGGCGATCGACTCGACCAGGTAGCGGTCGGTCGGGAAGTCGTCGCGGTCGATCACGATCTCGTCGCATCCTGGCCGCAGCTCGAGTGCGGCACGAATCACCTTGTAGAGCAACACCGTCGTCGAGTCGCCGATCACCGTCTGGCCGGATGCTGCGCCCAGCGTCACACGCCCGAGCTCGTCGCCGATCCGCACCGGCAGGTCGAGCCATCCCTCGTCCCAGCCGCGGATGAGCCGAGCTCCCCACTGCTCGCGGAGGAAGGTCTCGACGCGGTCGACCGATGCGGTCAGTGGCCGACCGAGCGAGTTGCCGTCGAGGTAGGCGGCCACGCCGGGCGCCGGCACGAACCGATCACGGAACGCGGCGAGCGGATCGGCCGCGTCGAGCGTCGCCGCGGACTCAGCCACGCGCGGCCCACTCCTCATCGAGAATCGCGTAGAAGCCGGAGTCGACCCACTCGCCACGCAGCCACAGGTCCTTCACATGGTGGGCCTCCTCGCGCATTCCGAGGCGGCGGCAGAGCGCGATCGAGGCCTCGTTGAGGGGATCGAGCTCGGCCCGAATGCGGTGCATCCCCAGCTCGTCGAACACGAGATCGAACAGGGCGGCGGCGGCCTCACTGGCGTAGCCCTTGCCGTGGAATTCGGGGTTGAAGACCCAGCCAACCTCCACTCCGCGATTCTCGACGCTCACGAGCGAGAGAAACAGCTGCCCGATGACCCGGCCGTCCAACTCGACGGCCGGTTGGATGAAGTCGTGGTCCTCGGCCAGCCGGCTCGCCGCCATGTACTTGTCGAGAGCCTCGAGGACCTCCTCCCGCGACCGCGCATCATTCAGGAGGTACTGGTGGACATCCTGGCGGCTCTGGTAGTCGTACAGGTCGTCCACATCGCCCGGCGCCATCGGCCGGATGATCAGCCGCTCGGTGCGGATCGGGGAGTCGAAGGTCCACGGCAGGCTCACCCGTCGAGCGTAACCAGAGCGGTCACGCGGCGCGCAACTCAGCGAGAACGGCGGCCAACTGCTCGACCGCCCAGTCGAGCTCCTCGCGCTCCACCACGATCGGCGGGGCGAGACGGATCGTCGAGCCGTGCGTGTCCTTCGCGAGCACCCCGCGGGTCATGAGCGCCTCGCACACCTGGCGGCCGGTGGCGAGCGACGGATCGATGTCGATCCCGGCCCACAGGCCCGCGGCGCGCACCTCGACCACCCCGTGACCGATCAGCTCACGCAGCCGCGACTGGAGGTGCTCTCCGAGCTCGGCAGCGCGACGCTGGTAGTCGCCGGTCTCGAGCAGCCCGACGACGGCGAGTCCCACCGCAGCCGCGAGAGGGTTCCCGCCGAAGGTTGAGCCGTGCTGACCCGCTTTCAGGACGCCCAGAATGGATGCGTCTCCCACGACCGCGCTGACTGGCACGATCCCACCGCCGAGCGCCTTGCCGAGCAGGTAGAGATCCGGGATGACGCCTGCGTTGTCGCACTGGAACGTCGCACCTGTGCGGCCGAGTCCCGACTGGATCTCGTCGGCGATGAAGAGCACGTTGTGCTCGCGGGTGACGCGGCGCACCTCTCGCAGGTAGGAGGCGGGCGGGACGATGATCCCGGCCTCGCCCTGAATGGGCTCGAGGAGCACGGCGACGACATCGTCGTCCAGTGCTGCCTCGAGCGCCACCGCGTCACCGTAGGGCACTGAGACGAAGCCCGGCGTGTACGGACCGAAGTCGGCCCGAGCATCCGGGTCGTTGCTGAAGCTGATGATCGTGGTCGTGCGGCCGTGGAAGTTGCCGTCGGCCACGATGATCTTCGCGCGGTCGTGTTCGACGCCCTTCACGCGGTAGCCCCACGCGCGGGCGACCTTGATCGCCGACTCGACGGCCTCAGCGCCCGTGTTCATCGGCAGGACCATGTCCTTGCCGGCGAGCTTCGCAAGGCCCTCGAGGAACGGTCCGAGCACGTCGTTGTGGAAGGCGCGGCTCGTGAGGGTGATGCGGTCCAGCTGAGTCTTCGCGGCATCCACCAGCACCGGATGCCCGTGGCCGAAGTTCACTGCGGAGTACGCCGCAAGGCAGTCCAGGTAGCGCTTGCCGTCGACATCGGTCACCCAGGCGCCGAAGCCGGATGCCACCACCACCTCGAGCGGGTGGTAGTTGTGGGCGCCGAATTCCTCGACCTGGGCGATGTACCGTGCGCTCGTCGAGCTCACGCTGGTTGAGCTTGTCGAAACCACGCTGCCGGCCTCGACAGGCTCGACCAACGGGGTGCCGCTCATCGGCGCAGCTCCAGCGTGCAGCACTTCACGCCGCCGCCACCGAGCAGCAGCTCGGACAGGTCGACCCCATGCGGGGTGAAGCCGCGCTCGATGAGCTGGCGCTCGAAGTCCGTGGCGCGGGAGGCGATGACGACGTTCTTCCCGTCGCTGAAGGAGTTGAGGCCGAGCACCGCGGCGTCGGCGTCGTTGACATGGATCGCGTCGGGGAAGCGCTCGTCGAGGATCTCGAGGGACCCAGCGTCGAAAGCCTTGGGAAGGAACGCCACGGAGCCAGGGCCACCGGTCGAATCCAGCACCGCGAAGGCGGTGTCGAGGTGGTAGAAAGCCGGGTCGACGAGCTTGAGGGTGACGACCTCTCGGTTGTAGATCCGACGCAGCTCGTCGTGGCTCGCCGCGTCGCTGCGGAACCCCGTGCCCGCGTAGATGGTGTCGCCGACGATGAGGAAGTCGCCCTCGCCCTCGTTGGTGGAGACAGGTTCGGCGACCGTGAAGCCGTTCGCGGCGAACCACTCCATATAGGCGGGGCCCTCGGGCTGGCGCTCCGGGTACTGGAACTTGGCGCCGTATGCGATCCCGTCGAGCACGTAGCCGCCGTTGGCTGCGTAGACCATGTCGGGCAGGCCGTCGATGCCGTCGATCAGTTGCACGTCGAAGCCGAGCTCGAGGTACTTCGCGTAGAGCGTCTCCCACTGGCGTACGGCCAGGCTCGTGTCGGTCGGGTTGTTCGGGTGCATCCAGGGGTTGATCCGGTAGCTGACGGTGAAGTGGCTCGGCCGGCACATCAGCACGGTGCGGTGGGTGGCGACGCGCTCGGGGGCGGTGGCGGAGTTCTCTGTCATCGTCATTCGTCCAGTGTGACACGCACACATCCGGAGGTTCACAGCGTCTAGCGCATCGAATCTGCGCGATCTGTTTCGCTCGCGCAAGAAATCGCACTATTCTGTGTCACCGTGGACAATCTCGACTACGGCATCATCGACCTTCTCCGCCTCAACGCCCGTGCCGGCTACGGCGACATCGGCGAGCGGGTCGGGCTCTCGGCCTCCGCGGTGAAGCGTCGCGTCGACCGGCTGGTGGCGGATGGCGTCATCCGC
>JALYHS010000246.1 GCA_030776385.1 Actinomycetota bacterium | reverse complement strand
GCTGAGGCCGATGGTGGCGGACACCGGGCTGATCCTCAACCAGGCGCTCGACGCGGGCAAGACCGTGCTCTTCGAGGGCGGCCAGGCCACGATGCTGGATGTCGACCATGGCACATACCCGTTCGTCACCTCCTCGAACGCCACCAGTGGCGGTGCCGCGACCGGGTCGGGTGTCGCCCCCAACCGTTTCGACCGCGTGATCGGGATCGTGAAGGCGTACACGACCCGCGTCGGCTCGGGCCCGTTCCCGACCGAGCTGTTCGACCAGTGGGGCGAGTTCCTGCGGGCGAACGGCTTCGAGTTCGGCACCACGACCGGGCGTCCGCGCCGCTGCGGCTGGTACGACGCTCCGATCGCGCGGTACTCGGCGCGCGTGAACGGCATCACCGACTTCGTGCTCACCAAGCTGGACGTGCTCACCGGGCTCGAGAAAATTGAAGTCTGCGTGGCGTACGACATCGATGGCGCGCGCGTCGACGAGGTGCCGGTGAATCAGACCGACTTCCACCACGCGGTGCCGATCTACCAGGAGTTTCCAGGCTGGACCGAGGACATCACCCGCGTCACCTCTTTCGACGACTTGCCGAAGAACGCGCGGGACTACGTGCTCGCCGTCGAGGCGATGAGCGGATCGCGCATCTCCGCGATCGGCGTCGGCCCCGGCCGCGACGCGATCGTCGTGCGGCACGATCTGCTGGGCTGAGGCGTGACCGCCATCCGCCCCGAACGCCAGACGGTGACCGGGCGATTCATCCGGCTGGAGCCATACCGGGCGGAGCACCTTCCGGGGCTCTGGACCGCGCTCGGGCGCCCCGAGGTGTTCGCGGGGGGCTACGGCGGCGGGCCCGCGGGGCTGCCAGCGGACGAGGCAGCGTTCCGGGAGTGGGCACCTCGGTCCTTTCCGCACCTCACGGGCAACACCTACGTCGCGATCGTGCAAGGCGGACCGCACGACGGTGAGGTGGTCGGGGCATCCAGCTTGGCCGACTTCGACGAGGCGCGGGAGCACGCGCACATCGGCTGGACCGGATTCGACCCGCGCGTCTGGGGCACGCAGGTGAACCCGGAGGCCAAGCTGCTGATGCTCGGCCTGGCGTTCGACCACGGCTACGGGCGCGTGAAGCTCCAGGCTGATGAGCGCAATGACCGATCCCGCGCCGCCATCGCGAAACTGGGGGCGCAGTTCGAGGGCATCGTTCGGCGCGACGTGCAGAGGGCGGACGGCAGCTGGCGCGACACGGCAGTTTTCTCGATCCTGATCGACGAGTGGCCGACGGTGAGAGCCGGGCTCGAGGCGCGACTCCAGCCGTGGGGCGACGAGCCCGTGCTGTTCCGGAGCATCTAGTCATCGGTGCCATCTGGGCTTCGGTGCGATCTAGGCTGTGGGCATGAGCGCGGAACACAGGGATGCCGACGCGGCGACCGACCACGCGGCCGAGGCGCAGGCCGAGTTGGCAGCGATCCGTCTGAGCATCGACAACATCGATGCCGCCCTCGTGCACATGCTCGCCGAGCGCTTCAAGTTCACGCAGAAGGTCGGCAGGCTGAAGGCGGCGAGCGGGATGCCGGCGTCCGATCCGGAGCGCGAGCGGGTGCAGATCGCACGGCTCCGCGCGATCGCGATGCAGGCGCAGCTGGACCCGGCGTTCGCCGAGAAGTGGTTCAACTTCGTGGTGGCGGAGGTCATCCACCACCACGAGCAGCTCGCCACCGGCGCGATCGGGGTCTCGACGAGCTCGACCACCGAGGGCCAACGCTGAGCGAGCCAACGCTGATCGAGCCTGTCGAGATCCAGCCAACGCTGATCGAGCCTGTCGAGATCGAGCCAACGCTGATCGAGCCTGTCGAGATCCGCGAATGAGCTGGGACCCGCACGCCCTGCCGTCCGGGGCGGGGCGCACCGTGGTCGTCACCGGAGGCAACGCCGGCATCGGCTACTTCACTAGCGAGCAGCTCGCGGGCACTGGCGCACGGGTGATCCTCGCCTCGCGCTCGGTCGAGAAGGCGCAGCGGGCGATGACGTCGATCCGCGTGCGGGTACCCGGCGCGGAACTCGAGTTCGTGCGTCTCGACCTGTCCTCGCTCGCCTCCGTGGCGCGCGCCGGCGCCGAGCTCGCGACCCTCGGCCCGATCGACGTGCTGATCAACAACGCGGGGATCGTGAATCCGAGCGCCCGCCGCCGCACCACGGAGGACGGCCTCGAGCTCCTCGTCGGCGCCAACGCCCTCGGTCACTTCGCGCTCACCGCACAGCTCTGGCCCGCGCTCGCTCCGAACGGGCGGGTCGTGGGGCTGGGCAGCATGGCAACCCGGATGGTGCGGCTCGCCGGGCGGGATGACAGACGCGACCTCCTCAGCGAGCGCCGCTACCGCCCGTTCCGCGCCTACGGTCTCTCCAAGCACGCGGTGCACGGCTTCGCCTTCGAACTGGACCGTCGGATCCGCGCGGCGGGTTCCTCCCGGCTGTCGCTGCTCGCGCATCCGGGTTTCTCCGTTGACGGTCTCTCGGAGCGTCGCCCTGGCATCAACGATCTGACCCGCTCGCGGCGGCTTCGTGATGGTGCCCTGTCCTTCGTCGCCCAGGGCAAGTCGCAGGGTGCCTGGCCGACGGTGCGCGCGGCACTCGACCCGGACGCTCGCAGCGGTCAGTTCTTCGGGCCCATCCACACGCTCACCGGCAGCCCGATCGTCATGGCGCCGGTGCTTTCGAGCGCGAGGCCCGAGTTCGGTACGGCCTTCTGGGCTCTCGCCGAGGAGCGCACTGGGGTCAGTTTCGTGGTCTGAGTCGCCCGTTCAGAACTGGAACCAGTCCACCGTGGACAGATAGATGGCGCTGAATACCCAGAACAGGATTCCCGCGGCGACCGCGGTCAGCACGACCAGCACCAGCACGAGAAGAAGCTTTCGAACTGTCCGTGGCCACAAAACGGAGAGCGCCCAGACGTTCGCGGGGACGAGGGACAGCCCGCCGATGATCGGACCTGCCGCGTGGTACTCGCGATAGCCATAGACGCTTCGCGAATGGAACATGAGGAAGGGCGCCAGCGCCACGGCCACTCCACCGGCAAGCAAGACGAGGGTGGCGATGATGGCGGGAATCATGATCCGCTGGTTCGTCTCGCCAAGGTCATCCGGGTCAGCCTCCATCCGCTCAACCTAGGGGATACCGGCGCTCCTATTCGCTGATGCGGCCGCCGCGCGGTGTCTCGGATTGGGCGCGGTGGATGCCGCTGCCGCTGAGGTCGGCCGCGTAGCCGACGACCGCGCCAAAGTGGTCCGCCATCGTGGCGCGGGACGCGGTGCGCAGCTCCTCGAGCGTCACCGTGAACAGGTCCTGCACTTCGAGGGCGGCTCCCTGCCCCTCGGCGCCTGCGTCGGTCACGCCGATGCGCGCGACCGGGTAGTTGCGCCCCTCGCAGAGCCGCAGGAACTTCACGTCCTCCTCGCGCGGCACCGCGACGATCACGCGCGCGCCCGACTCGCTGAAGAGCGCGGTGAGGGGGTCGATCTGGTCGCGCTCGAGCAGTTCGTCCAGCCAGATGCGGGCGCCGATGCCGAAGCGCAGGCAGGCGTCGACCACCGCTGTGGCGAGGCCGCCATCCGAGAGGTCGTGCGCCGCATTGAGCAGCCCCTCGTGCGCGGCGGCGGAGAGCAGTTCGGCGAGATCGTGCTCGCGCTTGAGGTGCGGCTTCGGCGGCGTTCCGCCGAGGTGCCCATGGATGACGCCGGACCACGCCGAGCCGTCGAGCTCCAGGTGCGTGCTCCCGAGCAGGTAGAGGTTGTCGCCGGAGTCCTGCCAGCCCGAGGGAACGCGGCGCCCGACGTCATCGATGGTGCCCAGTACGGCGACGACCGGCGTCGGATGGATGGGCACCTCGCCGGTCTGGTTGTAGAAGCTCACGTTGCCGCCCGTGACCGGGATGCCCAGCTCCAGGCAGCCATCGGCGAGGCCCTCGACGGCGCGCGAGAACTGCCACATCACCTCGGGGCTCTCGGGGGATCCGAAGTTGAGACAGTCGCTGACCGCGACCGGGGTCGCGCCGGTGACGGCGACGTTGCGGTACGCCTCGGCGAGGGCGAGCTGGGCTCCGAGGTAGGGGTCGAGGTAGGCGTAGCGTCCGTTCGCGTCGGTCGCGAGAGCGACCCCGAGACCGGTCTCCTCGTCGACACGGATCATGCCCGCGTCATCCGGATAGCTGAGCGCCGTGTTGCCCATCACATAGCGGTCGTACTGGCTGGTGACCCAGCTCTTGTCCGCCAAGTTGGCGCTGCCGATCAGGGTCAGCAGTTGCTCCTTGAGCGTCACGCCGTCGCTCGGCCGCGGGAACTTCTCGGCGCTGTCGGCGTTCAGCGCGTCCATCCAGCTCGGGTACGAGATCGGTCGGTCGTAGACGGGGCCGTCGACGGCGACGGTGCGCGGGTCCACGTCGACGATCGTCTCGCCGTGCCAGGTGATGATGAGCCGCCCGGTCTCGGTGACCTCGCCCAACACGCTGGTCTCGACATCCCACTTCTTCGTGACCGCGAGGAAGCCCTCGAGCTTGGACGGCTCGACGATCGCCATCATGCGCTCCTGGCTCTCGGACATGAGGATCTCCTCCGCCGTGAGGCTCGGATCGCGCAGCAGCACCTCGTCGAGCGAGACCTCCATGCCGCCGTCGCCGTTGCTGGCGAGCTCGCTGGTTGCGCACGAGATGCCGGCCGCGCCGAGGTCCTGGATGCCCTTCACCAGGTCGCCCGCGAACAGCTCGAGACAGCACTCGATGAGCACCTTCTCGGCGAACGGGTCACCCACCTGCACGGCGGGGCGCTTGGTCGGGCCACCTGCCGAGAAGGTGTCCGAGGCGAGAATGGATGCCCCGCCGATCCCGTCACCGCCGGTGCGAGCCCCGAACAGCACCACCTTGTTGCCCGCGCCCTTCGCGTTGGCGAGGTGCAGATCCTCGTGCCGCAGCACACCCACGGCGAGCGCGTTCACCAACGGATTCCCCTGGTAGATCGGATCGAACCAGGTCTCGCCGCCGATGTTCGGCAGTCCCAGGCAGTTGGCGTAGAAGCTGATGCCGCTCACGACCCCGGGCACGACGCGCGCGGTGTCCGGGTCATCGATCGCGCCGAAGCGCAGCGCATCCATCACCGCCACCGGTCGGGCGCCCATCGAGATGATGTCGCGCACGATGCCGCCCACGCCGGTCGCGGCGCCCTGGAACGGCTCGATGTAGCTCGGATGGTTGTGGCTCTCGATCTTGAAGGTCACCGCCCAGCCCTCGCCGATATCCACCACGCCGGCGTTCTCGCCCATGCCGACCATGAGGTTCTTGGTCATCTCGGGTGAGACCTTCTGGCCGAACTGACGCAGCCACACCTTGCTGGACTTGTACGAGCAGTGCTCGCTCCACATCACCGAGTACATGGCGAGTTCACCGCTGGTGGGACGACGGCCCAGGATGGTCTTGATCCGGGCGTACTCGTCGCTCTTGAGCCCGAGTGCCGCGTACGGCTGCTCGCGTTCGGGTGTGGCGAGCGCGTTGGCGACCGAGTCGAGCAGGTGGGCCGCGGTGCTGGTGGTGGGGGCATCCGTCACGGGTTCCATCCTCCCAGACCCGGCGCGGAACTGCGGCCGGACCTTGCCCGTTCAGTGCCCGTGGGCCGCGAGGATCGCCGTCGTCACGCCCGCGACCAGAACCACCAGCAGCAGGATGGTCAACGCGGCGCCTGCGGGGCGGCCGAGGTTGACGGTCCACCCGAGCCCGAAGCGCTTGGGCACCAGCAGGGCCGGATCGTCGCGGTTGACGTAGATCATGCCGCCCTTCCAGTGGCGATCGTCGTCGGGGGCGCTCGGGGCGCGGCTTTGCGGGTCGCGCTCGTTGGCCCCGCGCAGTCCCCACCGCGACCTGATGACCGCCGCGATGACGACAAGCACCACGAGAAGTCCGAGCAGGATCGCGGCGGCGCGGGTGGCGAAGGTCCCGGGCGCGAGCCACTGCGACAGCACGATGATCGAGATTCCGAGCGGCACCACGAACGACAGCTCGGAGAGCAGCGAGGCGAGCACGCCACGCTGAACGCCCGCGCGGACGGTGGCCTGACGCGGGTTGTCTCCGACGACCGGGCGCACGCTCGATCGTGCGGCGTAGACCGACAATCCCGCGAGCAGGAGGGCGACGGCGGCGCCGATCATCAGCACACCGAACACCGACCAGATCGTCTTGGGGGCCGTCGCGGTGATCTGTCCGGCCGCATCGAAGTGGGTGGGGTACGGGTCGGGCAGCCGCGGGAAGACGGCGACCCCGATGGCCACGACAGCCGCCAGGACGAGGGCGGACAGGATCGGCCAGACCACGGGGGCACGGTGGTGGGCGGGGGAAGTGACCTCCGCGCGCACACGCAGCTCGACGCCGTCGAACCACGCGCCTTCGCGCTTGGCCCGCACGATGGATCGCCGCGTGATGACGAACGCAGTGGACGCCAGTGCCACGAACAGCAGCACCGGAATCAGCACGGCCAGCAGCGGAAGGGCCGCCGCCAGCGCGAGAGTCACCACGGCGGTGATCACCCAGGCGAGCGCCTGGGCGAGCCGGAAGCGCCGAATCGTCGAGCGGATCACCGGGTCTCCTGCGTGAGCAGTCGGAACCCGGACCCCAAGCGGGATCTCGGGCGGCATCATCGACGTCATCGACGCCATCAGGATCCCGAGCAGTGCCGTGAAGAGCAACGGATACACGATGACGAACACGTTCATGAGGAAAGTCCTTCGTTCCGCTGCCGCCGGAACTCGGCGAGAAGGTCGGCACTGATCCGGTCGATGTCGGTCTCGGGCATGCCCTGGGCGACCGCCTCGGCCAGGACCGTGCGGAGCCGCGCGGTCCATCCCGGTGCGAAGTCGGCCCGCGGCACGGAGGTGTCCGGCCCACGGGAGACGATCGACCCGGAACGCCGAGTGGTGCGCACCAGCCCTTCTTGGCGCAGGAGTTCGACTCCCTTGCCGACGGTGGCGATGTTGATTCCGAACTGGCTCGCCAACTGGCGAACGGAGGCCAGCTGCTCACCGGGGCGGAGTCGGCCGCCGGCGATCGCCTCGACGACACGGTCGCGCAGCTGCTGATACAACGGGACCTCGGATTCCGGGTCGATGTCGATGAGCATGATCGCCTGCCTTAGCTGTATTACAAGTAATAGTACAGATGCAGGCTGTCCGCAAGCGGTGAGCCTGCCCCGCGCTCTGCGCTGACGCGCGACGCGCGATGCGCGACGTGACTACCGTGGAGAAGATGGTCCCCTTCGCCCTCCGCTCCTGGCCGTCCTTCGCCGTCGCCGCGATTGCCGCGCTGATCGTCGGCATCATTCTCGTGGGGGTCGTCGCGCTCGTCGTCCGCGGTGTCTCGCGCCGTCGGCAGTGGCAGGGCGACCCGGTCGCGCAGCTGCGGATGCCGTTCCGCGCGCTGGTGATCGTGATCCTGGTCTGGATCGCGTTCACGATCACCTGGCCGGTCGCGAGCTCGATGCGCTCGATCGACCACGGCTTCCAGATCGTCACGATCGTTGCGGGGGGCTGGTTCGTCGCGGCCATACTCGGCGCACTGCTCAGTCATGCGATGGGCCGATATCGCGTCGACGTGTCGGACAATCGCGTCGCGCGCCGAGTCCGCACCCAACTCGCCATCGTGCGACGGCTGGTCTACGTCGTGGTGGCGATCGTCGTACTGGGGGCGGTGCTGCTGACATTCCCCGGAGTCCAGGCGGCGGGAGCCAGCGTGCTCGCGTCAGCGGGCGTGGTGAGCGTGATCGCCGGTCTCGCCGCCCAGTCGACGCTGGCCAACGTGTTCGCGGGCATCCAGCTGGCTTTCTCGGATGCGATCCGGGTCGACGATGTGGTGGTGGTCGACACGCAGTGGGGCCGCATCGAGGAGATCACCCTCAGCTACGTCGTCGTGCACATCTGGGACGACCGGCGCCTGGTGCTCCCCTCGACCTACTTCACGACCACCCCCTTCGAGAACTGGACGCGCACCTCGAGCGAGCTGCTCGGATCCGTCGACTTCGATCTGGACTGGCGCGTCTCGCCCGCTCGGATGCGAGACGAGCTCGACGCGATGATGGCGGAGGCGCCGCTCTGGGACGGCCGGGTGAAGGTGCTGCAGGTGACGGACGCCGTGGGCGGCCGGGTGCATGTGCGCGTCCTCGTGAGCGCGAAAGACGCCCCGACCCTCTTCGATCTGCGCTGCTTCGTGCGCGAGCGGATGATCGACTGGCTGCAGCGCGAGACGCCGGAGGCCCTCCCCGTGCAACGTGTTCAGGTGGAAGGGGCCGCTGCTCCGGTCGCGCGGCCGGCTCGGAAGCCCGCGCGCGACGCCGATCCCGGCCAGCCCGAGGGCCTGTTCACTGGTAGCCCCGAGGCGGAGGAGCGCGCCCGCGGCTTCACCGGCTCGATGCCGATCGTGCGACCGACGGACGAGCAGATCGCGGCGGGTTCGACTGGCTGAGCGCGGACGGCACGCTGCCGAGTACCAGGTGCCGCGAGCGCCGAGTACCTAGTACCACTCGGCAGCCTCGGCGACCACTCGGCAGTCCAGCCGCAGCCGCGGGTGCAGCCGTGTCCGCATCGGCAGCATCATCAACTGACTGCGGCCGCGTAGGCAGCTCGGAGTCGCCGGATCGTCTCGTGCCGACCCTGCCCGAGCCCGTGGGCCCGGACTCGGACGACCCTCCACCCCACCTCGCAGAGTCGTCGAATCTCCCGATGTCGCGCTCGTACTGCGTGGTCGAGGTGCGGTGCTGATCACCGTCGTATTGCGGCCGGCGTTGGCGCATCCCATAGGCGCGCCGCACGGAGGTGGCTGAATCTCTCGCCCTCGTGAAGAAGTGGCGCATAGGCGGACTCGAGTGGGACAGGCTCGACGGATCTGACCCCTGCGAATGGGCGGATCAGGTCGCTGCCTCGCATCCGACCTTCGCTCCGTCCCCGCTCGTGTGCGTCACGCAGCAGGAAAGGTCTGGCGGAAAGGTCGGCACTCAGCGGAACGCGCGGTCGCATCCCGGCATCATGGAGGGATCGTGGCAGGGCTCGCGGGATTCGTCCCCAGCCTGTGCTCAGGCGCGGGTCAGCACGCTCTCGATGACGCTCGTGAAGAAGGTGATGCCGTCGGTGCCGCTGCGCATGGCATCCGGGGTGTCCGGTCCGAAGCCCGGTTCGATGGCGTGCTCCGGATGCGGCATCAGCCCCACCACGTTGCCGCCCGCATTCGTCAGCCCGGCGATGTCGTCGAGCGAGCCGTTGGGGTTCACGTCCAGGTAACGGAATGCGACCTGGCCCTCGCCCTCGATGCGCTTCAGGGTCTCGGCATCCACGATGAAGCCCCCTTCCGCGTTCTTCAGCGGGATGGTGATCTGCTGGCCGACCGTGAACCCGTTGGTCCACGCGGTCGACGCGTTCTCGACGCGGAGTTTTTGGTCGCGGCAGACGAAGTCGCCGTGGTTGTTGCGGATCAGGCCGCCGGGAAGCAGGTGTGCCTCGACGAGGATCTGGAAACCGTTGCAGATGCCGAGCACCGGCATCCCGGCGTTGGCGGCCGCGACGACCTCGGTCATGATCGGCGACCGGGCGGCGATGGCGCCGCAGCGCAGGTAGTCGCCGTAGCTGAACCCGCCCGGCAGCACGATCGCGTCGACACCCTCCAGATCATGCGAACCGTGCCAGAGGGCGACGGCCTCGGCACCGGAGCGGCGGACCGCGCGCTGCGCATCCCGGTCATCGAGCGAGCCGGGGAAGGTGACGACGCCGACCTTCACGCGGGGCCGACTGCCGACACGGGGCTGACTGCCGACGCGGCAGCGCCCTCCAACAGGTAGACGCGCACGACATCCTCGATGACGCTGTTGCTCAGCATGTCGTCGGCGAGCTGCTGCGCCTCGGCCAGGATCGCCTCGGACACCTCGCCATCGACGGTGAGCTCGAAGCGCTTGCCGATGCGCACGGCGCTGAACTCGGACTTGCCGAGCCGGCTGAGGGCTCCGGCGACGGCCTTGCCTGCGGGGTCGAGCAACTCGGCCTTCGGCATGACCTCGACGACGATGGTGGGCACGGTCGACTCCCTGCGGATTCGTCGGTGGGTGGGAACGCCTTCAGTCTACCGAGAGGGTGCGCGTGGCACGGGCGGCGCTCGCCGCGATGACGCGGGCGTTCGGATCGTCGACGGCGGCGACCCAGGCGCGGGCCTCCTCGGGGGTCTTACCGAACGTCACATGCCGCGCGACGAGCCTCGCCCGACGCACCTCGTCGTCGAGCTGCAGGTACCAGGACTCATCGAGCAGCTCGGCGACGGAGTCCCAGAGCAGCAGGTAGTTGCCTTCGATGTAGACGGTTCGGATGGTGCGGCCGATGGAGATCGCACCGGGCACTGGCTCCTCGATCGAGCGGTCGAACCCGGGGGCCGTCACCGTCTCGGTCCCGTCCAGGCCGAGCTCGCGAAGGACAGCGGCGAGACCCTCGACGTCGAAGGTGTCCGGCGCGCCCATCCGCTCGCGGCGGCCCAGCTCGACG
>JALYHS010000245.1 GCA_030776385.1 Actinomycetota bacterium | reverse complement strand
CTCGGCGGAGACCGGCACGAACTGCTCAACGGGCAGGGCTTTCCCATCAGCGCCCTTCGTCACCAGGATGCTCATGCACTGCGTGGTCGGCACGAGCACCCCGTCGGTCGGGCTGCCGGAGCGGACGTGGATGGCCACGTGCATGCTTCGTGGTCCGGTATGGATGAGCCGAGCCTCGACTTCGACGAGGTCGCCGATGTGCACGGGGCTGGAGAAATGGATTCCGCCGGAGTACGCGGCGACCGACTCCCGCCTGCTCCACATCGTGGCGCAGGTTCGGGCTGCGTCGTCGATCCAGCGCATGACGGTTCCTCCGTGCGCGTTGCCACCGAAGTTCACGGCCGACGGGGAGGCGAGGAATCGGAGGATGATCCTGGGAGCGGTTCCGGCATCCGTGTACGACTGCGCGCGCATCCGGTCGTGGATGAGCGCACGCGCCGCAACGCGACCCTCGGCTCCTGCCGCCAGTTCGAGATCGAGCACGTCGCGCGGTTTCCAGGTGGGTACCTCACGCGGTCGACCGTCGCCATCCACCGAGACGAAGATCAGGATGCAGTGGGTCGCCAGCTCGAAGAGGGCATCGCGCGCGTCGGCGGACGAGATCGTCACACTCACGTGGATACTCGTGCGGCCGGTGTGGATGACGCGGGCGCGCGCCTCGACGAGCTCCCCGGGCGCGATCGGCCGATCGAAGTTGACGTTGCCGACATAGGCGGTGACGCAGCTGCCTCCGGCCCAGCCAACAGCGCAGGCGTAGCCGGCTTTGTCGATCCACTCGAGCACGCTTCCCGCCTGGACGGTGCTGCCATCGACTGATCCGTCGCTCGGAGCAGCAAGAAAGCGGAGCGTGATGCGGTCGTGCGCGACCATGAATCAACCTCGATGTTCGGATCCCTTAAACACGGGACTCTTCGATTATCCGGGTCCAGACAGCGCGGGCCGTCGTCCGCACGGCGAAAGGTTGGCACTTCTTTCCCGGATGCCGCTACCGCTGGTCCCAGAACCCCCCGTGCACCGCGGCCGCCTCGTCGAGCACGGCCGGACCTGCGACGTGCACAGTGCTGCCGCCCGCGGCGAACACCTCGCGGCACGGGAGGTCCATGGTCGGTTCGCCGTCCTGGCTCGGGACCATTGCCGCCAGTGCCTGTTCGGGCAGCGCGTACACCACGCGGCCGATGCCGGCCCAGTAGATTGCGCCCGAGCACATCGCGCACGGTTCGGTGCTCGTGTAGAGCGTGCTGGCGTGCAGTTCCTCGCGGGCGAGGGCGCGAGCGGCGACGCGCACGAGGTTGGTCTCGGCGTGGCCGGTCGGGTCCGATTCGGTGACGACGGTGTTCTCGCCCTCGATGACGCGGCCGTCCGCCGTGACGACGAGCGCCCCGAACGGATGGTTGCCGTGCTCGCGCGCGCGACGGGCGACCCCGATCGCGCGGAGGAGGAACTGTTCGTCGACCGGGGTCACGGAGGTCGGATCGTTCATCTCCTCAGCATGCCAGCACCTCTTGAGCGCACGGGCCGTCCGTGCATAGAATGTCGAAGCGCTTCGACAAATGGGTCGATGCCGTCCAAGAATGATCCATGGAGGGGACGGACGTGGTCACCATCGCCGAAGTCGCCGACCACGCCGGCGTTTCGACGAGCACGGTGAGCTACGTGCTCTCCGGCAAGCGACGCATCTCGTTCCCGACCGCGGAGCGCGTGCGCCGGAGCATCGCCGAACTCGGCTACCGCCCCAATGCTCGGGCGGCCGCACTCGCCAGCCGCCGCGCCAACGCGATCGCCCTCGTGACCCCGCTACGACCCGACAACAACGTGCCCGTGCTCATGCAGTTCGTCGCCGCGGCCGCGATGGCGGCGCGCGTGCGGAACCACGACGTCCTGCTCATCACGCAGGAGGAGGGTGTTGCAGGCCTCGAGCGCGTCAGCGGTTCGTCCCTCGTCGACGCGGTCATCGTGATGGATGTCGAGATCGCCGATCGACGGATCCCGATGCTCACGACGCTCGAGATCCCCGCGGTGATGATCGGGCATCCGGGTCGCAGCCAGGGGATCTCGACCATCGACCTCGACATGGCCGCCGCCGCCGAACTGGCCGTGCAACATCTCGCCGAGCTCGGGCACCGCACGATCGCGATGCTCGGTTCGCCCTCGGCGGTCTACGAGCGGAAGAGCTCGTATGCGTTCCGCTTCCGCGAAGGGTTCGAGCGCGCGCGCAGCGGCCTCGCCCTCGAAGGCTTCTGGTACCCGGTCGAGCCCAGCTACCAATCCACTCTGGAGGTGCTGCGGCAGCACTTCGCGCAGCATCCGGAGACCACCGGTCTGATCGTGCACAACGAATCGATCCTCGGAGACGTGCTCGCCGTGCTCGCGGACGAGGGGCTCCGCGTGCCGGAAGACGTCTCACTCGTCGCGCTCTGCCCCTCCGGGCTGGCAGTGAACCAACGCGTCGCACTGACCAGCATCGCCGTGCCGACCGACGAGATCGGCGCCGCCGCCGTCGACATGGTGCTTGGCCTCGTTGACGGCACCGCGCACCCCGAGTCGCGGCTGATCACCCCCGTTCTCACCGTCCGTTCCAGCACCGCCAACCCGCGCCCCCCGGCAGAGACAAGGACACCATGAAGTTCAACAACGGCTATTGGCTGCTTCGCGAGGGCATGGCTGCCCATCTCGCCGCCGAGACGATGGATGTGCGCACGACGACATCCCGCGTGTCCGTCGCCGCCCTCACCAGGCCGCATGCGGACCGCGGCTCGCACCTGAACACGGCGACGATCTCGGTCGAGCTGTCGTCCCCGGCCGAGAACGTGGTCGGGGTCACCTTGCGACACCTGGTTCAGCCGGATGCGCCCCTCACCCACTTCTCGGTTCGGGACGAGCATCCGGAGGTCGAGGTCGTGCACACCGACGATGTCGTCAGCCTCCGCTCGGGCGAC
>JALYHS010000244.1 GCA_030776385.1 Actinomycetota bacterium | reverse complement strand
TCTCGGGGCCGAACGGTCCAGGGGCCGTCGTGGTGGTCCCGCCCTGCCTGCCGATCTGTTCCACGATCTGATCGCGGATCTCATGCCACAGCCCGCTGTTGCGCGGTGCCGCGAACGGCTGAACCTGCAGGGTGGAACCCGCATAGTCGAGCGCCACGGCCACCACGCGCGTGCCACCCTCCTCCACCTCGAGCCGCAGTGCGAGCTCGGGCCGAGGAAGCACCTTTACGCCGCCGAGATCCACGTACGGGCGCACGTGGTTCGCCTCGGACTCGTCGAGCGGCCCGTTCGTCGCACGATCGGCCGGTGCGGACTTCGGCTGCTCCTCAGGGGCGACGCCGCCTTCGATATCGCTCACGCGGAAACTCCTGACGTACTGCTGATCTCGGGACCTCGATAGCCGGTCGAACCGAAGCCGCCATCGCCCCGTTCGGTCCCCGGAAGTCGGTCGACGGGGATGAAGCGGGCTCGCGCGACGGCCATCACAACGAGCTGAGCGATCCGATCGCCCACTCGGACGGTGTACGGCTCGGATTTGTCGGTGTTGAGGAGGATGACCCGGATCTCCCCGCGATAGCCGGCATCGACGGTGCCGGGGGTGTTGACGACGGTGATGCCGTGTCGGGCGGCGAGACCGCTTCGCGGCACGACGAAGGCGGCGAACCCGTCGGGCAGGGCGATCGAGACGCCGGTGCCGACCATGGCGCGCTCACCGGGGGCGATGATCACCTCATCCGTTGAGAGCAGATCGGCACCCGCATCTCCCGCGTGCGCGTACTGCGGGGGCTCGGTTCCATGCAGCAGCACCTCGACGGACTCGGTCACGAAACGAGGCTAGCCCATGGTCGAATAGGGCTATGTCGAATGCCATCGGGCCGATCTATCGGGAGCGCCTCTGGCCCGCTCCGTGGGTGTTCGTCGCGACGGCCCTGGTGATCCCGGCGAGCCTGCTCGTGTTCCTTCCGATCTCCACGATCGCCGGCATCGTCTGCGCGATCGTGCTCTACGGAGCGATCGTCGCGACGCTGCTGATCACGACTCCGACGGTGGAGGTCACCGTCGAGTCGTTCGCCGCAGGACGTGCGCACCTGCCCCGCGACGTGGTCGCGTCAGCGGAGGCCTTCGAGGGCGTGGCGGCGACCGCGGAGCGCGGAACCCGCTTGGACGCGCGGGCCTGGCTACTGTTGCGCGGATGGATTCCGGGGCTCGTGCGCGTGCAACTCGATGACCCCAGTGATCCGACCCCATACTGGTTGGTGTCGACACGGCAGCCGACGAAGCTGGCCGCCGCGCTCAGCGCCCACCGCTGATCGAGGCCCACCGCTGATCGAGCCTGTCGAGATCATCGCTCGCCGGTTTCGACAAGCTCACCCAGCGAACACTGCGAACTAGGCCGCGCACTCGGAGCAGATCGGCCCGAGCTTCGTGTCGTGGTCGAACTGCGACTGCAGCTTCACAAGGAAGCAGTTCACGCAGGTGAACTCGTCCGCCTGGGGCGGCAGCACCACGACATCGAGGTCGAGGTCGGAGAGATCGGAACCGCCGAGTTCGAAGCCCGGGTTGTCCGAGTCATCCACATCGACGACACCCGACATCTTGTCCGGAACACGCTCCTGAAGGGCCTGGATCGAGTCAGTGTCCTCGTCCGTCTTCCTCGGGGCGTCGTAGTCGGTTGCCATTCCCATCCATCTCTCTGTGCCGTATTGGTCTCAATCGGCGGCGACAGTCTGCAACATCGAACCTGGATAAGCAAACCGTTGAGCACTACTCTTCGTCGCGTTCGCTCCAACTGACGGCGCGCCCGCGTTATTCCCGGGTTTCTGCGCCGAGCCGTGCCATCCTGTCCGTGATTCGTGACGGCTGGAGGTCGTTCAGCATGGAAGAACTCAAGGTCATCGGCGTGGAGGACGGGGCGCTCCTCGTCGCTTCCGACGAGGGAACCAGGTTCCGCCTCCCCATCGACGACGTTCTGAAGTCCCGATTGCGGCAAACGGCGCCGGAACCCGGGGTTGCGCGCAAGTTGTCGCCCCGCGACATCCAGTCCCATATTCGTGCCGGCATGTCGGCTGAGGATGTCGCCGCTGTCACCGGTGCCCCGCTCGACTACATCCAGCGCTTCGAGGGACCGGTGCTCGCCGAGCGCGACTACGTCATCGAATCGGCTCTCAACGTGGCCGTGCATACCGCGGTCGAGACCGATCCACTTCTTGGCGGAGCGACCTTCGGTTCCGTGATTCGCAGCCGGCTCGCAGAAATGGGTGCGATCAGCGAGCGTTGGGCGAGCTGGAAGGAGCAGGGCGGCGGATGGATCGTCAAGCTCACATTCGTGAACCAGACCATCGAGCGTGACGCGCGGTGGTCGTTCGAGCCGAAGAAGAGTGCGCTCTCGCCGTTGAACCCCGAAGCAATCTCGCTGTCGCAGCAGGGCGACATGCCCGCGAGCCTGCTTCCCCGCCTGCGCGCTGTTCCACTCGACGAGCAGCTGGGTGACACCGGCCGCTTCGACAGCGGAGCGTTCCACGTCGCCGAGAGCGATTCGGGAATGACCGTCGTCGAGGCCGTCTCGATGATCACCGTCATCGCGACCGACTCCGAGGGCGTGGATGACGCTCCCGCCGGTCACCACCAGACGGCCGACCTTCTTGAGGCTCTTCGTCGCCGTCGCGGCGAGCGGGACCCGATGGATCTCGAGCACGAAGAATCGATGGCAGCTCATCCCTCGACGGGAAGCGTGCGTCTCATCGACATTCCGCTCGACACCGCCGCCGACATCCCTGTGATCTCGAAGGGAACGCCGTCCGCCGGCGCCACCCGAGACTCCGGCCCGCTCGGCAAGCGCCGCGGTCGCACGACGATGCCCAGCTGGGACGAGATCGTGTTCGGGGCTCGCCCCGACGACGACCTGTAGGCCGCTGGTCGAGCCTCGCTGGTCGAGCTTGCCGAGACCTGATTTCGACGAGCTCAATCAGCGGGCCGCCGCGCTGGTCGAGCCTGTCGAGACCTGATCTCGACAAGCTCAATCAGCGGACTCGGTCGAGACCTGATCTCGACGAGCTCGATCAGCGAGTCGCCCAGGCTCCGAACCGCAACAACGGGATCGTGAGTTCGTCGGGCGACAGCGAGCCGTGCTGGCCGATCATTTTGCGGCCGGTGTCGTCCGGATCGGCGTAATAGGCGACCCGCTTGCGGGCGGCGACCAGCACGTCGCCGATACGGG
Source organism: Actinomycetota bacterium (assembly GCA_030776385.1). Lineage (GTDB taxonomy): Bacteria > Actinomycetota > Actinomycetes > Actinomycetales > Microbacteriaceae > Lysinimonas. The sequence continues at coordinate 1,730 of JALYHS010000244.1, read as the reverse complement.
GCACTACCTCGGGCGCGACCGGTCCGAACCAGCCGGCCTCGATCGCCTCGGTGCGGGTCGTCACCCAGGCGCGGGTGCCTTCGTGCGAGCGCCAACGCTCGGCGTGCGCATCCGGCGACTCACCCGACTCGAGATGCAGCTGCAGGCAGCGCGGCTCCCCTGCGACATGTCGCACGCCCTCGAGGAGCTCGGCCGGCACAAGACGTTGCGCCTCGTGGGGCACGTCGATCACCCCGTGGTCGGCGCTGACCACCAGGCCGTGCGTCGGCCCGAGACGCGGGACGAAGCGACCCACCGCGGCATCCAGCTCCTCAAGCGCCGAAATCCAGTTCGGTGACTCGAGGCCGTGTGCGTGGCTCGCCGAGTCGAGCTCGGGCACATAGACGTAGATGAGCGCCGGGGGGCCTGAGAGGGCCTCAGCAGCCCGCGCGAGCCGTTCTGCGACGGAGGAGCCGGAGCGGTATTCGGCTCCCCTGAGCACCGCGTGCGTGAAACCGGACTCGCGGTAGCGGGCAGGCCCGATCGCGATCGACGCCAGCCCCGCGGCATCCGCGTTCTCGAAGCAGGTCGGGACCCGCTGCCAGTCGGCGGTCATTGCCGCATCCCAGCCGGTGAGCTGGTTGACGACCCGGTCGTTGACCGCGTCAAGCACCGTGTAGCCCACGAGGCCGTGCTCGCCCGGCAGCGCGCCGGTGGTCAGTGTGGCGAGAGCCGCCGCCGTCGTGGTCGGAAAGACGGACGAGATCGGCCGGTCGATCCCGAGCCGCGTCGCGAGGGTGCGAGCGTGACCGGCGCGGGGTGTCAGTGCTGCGATTCCCAGGCCGTCGACCAACAGGACGACCGCGTGGGTCACGGGGGCGAGGTCCAACCCTCCTCGACGTCCCTGCAATGCGTCGAGGCAGTTCGGCAGCACGTCGACCAGGCCGAACCGGTGTGCCCTCGCTGAAGGCAATCCGGCCGCCGGTAACATGGGCTCGATCTTATGACTCCCCCCGAAAACACCCCTGCAGACGCCCCTCCGACCGGCGAGCGCATCGAGGACATCGACGTCTCCGCCGAGATGCAGGGCTCCTTCCTCGAATACGCGTATTCGGTCATCTACTCGCGCGCCCTGCCCGACGCGCGCGACGGCCTCAAGCCGGTGCAGCGCCGCATCCTGTTCCAGATGAGCGAGATGGGCCTCCGCCCGGATCGCGGCCACATCAAGAGCGCCCGAGTCGTCGGCGACGTGATGGGCCGGCTGCATCCGCACGGCGACACCGCCATCTACGACGCTCTCGTGCGCCTCGCGCAGGACTTCACGATGCGCGTTCCGCTGGTCGACGGCCACGGCAACTTCGGCTCGCTCGACGACGGACCCGCCGCCGCCCGCTACACCGAGGCGCGCATGCAGGCCGCCGCCGTCGCGATGACCGACGACCTCGATGAGGACGTCGTCGACTTCGTGCCCAACTACGACAACCAGCTCACGCAGCCGGAGGTGCTTCCCGCCGCTTTCCCGAACCTGCTGGTCAACGGCTCGAGTGGCATCGCGGTCGGGATGGCCACCAACATGGCCCCGCACAACCTCATCGAGGTGGCCGCGGCCGCGCACCACCTGCTCGAGAATCCGGATGCCACCCTCGAGGACCTGATGGCGTACGTGCCGGGTCCCGATCTCCCCACCGGCGGCACGATCGTCGGCCTGGAGGGGATCAAGGATGCCTACGCCACCGGTCGCGGCTCGTTCA
>JALYHS010000243.1 GCA_030776385.1 Actinomycetota bacterium | reverse complement strand
GTCGTGGATGGCAACCTTGCGGCCGTGCACGTGCACGGGCAGCCGGCGGGGCGTCCGCCGGTCGCGGTCGCCGACTTCTACCGCCTCGCGGACGGCAAAATCGTCGAGCACTGGGACATCGTCCAGCCGATCCCCGACGACGCTGCGAACGCGCATCCGATGTTCTGACACCACTGTTCTGACACCACTGTTCTGACACCACTGTTCCGAAGTCCCACTAATTGAAAGGCGTTCAATGACGAACAACGTTCACACGGCCTCCCACGAGACCGTTACGGCCCTCGAGGCCACCATCGACCCCGCAACGGGACGTCCCGCGTCGCGTCTGCAGGGCATCCTGCTGCTGATCGGCAGCTGCCTCCCCGTTCTCGGCGCGGTGCTGCTCGCCCCGGTTCTGCCCGTGATCAGCGAGGTCTACGCGAAGGTACCGGGCGTCGACGCGCTCGTCCCCCTGATCGTGACCATTCCCGCCCTGATGATCGCGCTCATTGCACCCTTCGCGGGTGTGATCGTCGACCGGGTGGGCCGCAAGCGCCTGCTCGTGATTGCCCTCATCGCCTACGGCATCCTGGGGACCGCCCCGCTCTACATCGCCTCGCTCGGGGGAATCGTCCTCAGTCGCGTGGGCGTCGGTGTCGCGGAAGCCGCGATCATGACCTGCTGCACGACGCTGCTCGCCGACTACTTCGTCGGCAACCGTCGCAACCGCTACCTCGGCCTGCAGACCGTCGTGACCTCGTTGTCGGCAACGGCCTTCTTCGTGGTGGGCGGCGCGCTCGGTTCGACCGGATGGCGCACCCCGTTCTGGCTCTACGCGGTCAGTCTGCTGCTGGTCATCCCGATCGCGATCCTCATCTGGCAGCCGGCGGTGCGCTCGTCCGAGGAGCGTAGGGCGAGCAAGCTGGCCGGCATCCCGTGGGGACCCCTCCTGCTCCCGCTCGTGGTCACGTTGTTCGGCGGGATCGTCTTCTACGCCTTGATCGTGGAGCTTCCCTATGTGCTCAGCGGCCTCGGGGTGAAAGACACCGGCATCATCGGACTCGCCACCGCTCTGGCCTCCTTGGCGACGGCGATCGGAGCCATCTCGTTCCGGCGGCTCGCGCGATTCGAGGTGGCCCGGCTCCTGCCACTCGCCCTCGGTCTCGCGGGGGTCGGTCTCGTCGCGGTCTGGCTCGCACCCGTCGTGCCGCTTGCCATCATCGGAGCCATGATCACCGGATTCGGCAACGGCATTCTGCTCCCCACCCTGCTCACCTGGGCCATCTCGAAGCTCAACTTCGAGCAGCGCGGTCGCGGCACCGGGCTCTGGACCGGGTTCCTGTTCTTCGGCCAGTTCGCGTCCCCGCTGATCCTTCTCGGGGTGGGCGCCGGCATCGGCGGCCTCACGCCGGCGCTCGGAGCCCTCGGGATCGCCAGCCTCCTCGTCGCGGTCATCGTCGGGGTCGTGCTGGGTCGCGTTCCGCAGCCGTCACTCGTGCAGTCAGCGAATTGACTGACGGCGGTGATCTCTCTTACCTCCGCCATCCGCCGCCGCCCGGGCATGAGTCGGGCAGCCTTCTTCGACTACCTGCTGCATGTGCACGGTGGCCTGGCGACCGCCGAGCCGGGGGAGCTGCGGCGCTACCGACAGAACCATGTTCGGGATGCCGTGGCCGGCATCCCGGGTCAGCCCTGTTATCTGGTTGCGCCCGACCGTGACAACGTGACCGAGGTCATCTTCGATGAGCTTCCTCAGCTCTTCGCCGACCTGTCTCGCTCATACACGCGGGAGGTGCTCGGGCCGGACGGGGCGAACTTCTCGGATCTGCCGACGGCGACCGCACTGGTCGGGTCGATCGCCGGATCGCTCGGCACCCCGCTCGAGTCTGGCGGCAAGGTGATTGCGTTCCTGCGCGCGACCGATGGGGTGCCACTCGAGGAGTTCACGGCGCGTTGGCGGGCGGCCGCGGCATCCGTTCCACTCAGTGAGATCGGCGGAGACTCGATCGTCCACGCCGAAGTGCAGGAGCGCGTGGCCGCGGGTGACCAGGTGGTCGGCTACTTCGGTGGCGCCGACGCGCCCTCGTACCAGGGCATGATCTCCCTGTGGTTCGACGCGGCCGACCACGCGCTCGACGGCACCGGCCGCTACCTCGACGCGCTCGCCGAGGTCGACCCGTTCTTCGATGCCTCGCGTTCGTGGCGTGCGCTCGTCGACGAATTCGTCATCTACGAGCAGCCCGCTTAGGCGCCGGGGAGCACGGCCGACCAGCCGCCGTCGACCATCAGATTCGCACCGGTCACGTACGAGGCGTCGTCGCTGGCGAGGAAGAGCGCGCACCGGGCGACCTCCTCGGGCATGCCGATCCGACCGAGCGGGATGTGACGGGCGATCTCGCGCATCGGGTGATCCTCGGCGAGCAGGTCGCCCTGAGTCGCCGGGGTCAGGATCATCCCAGGACTCACACAGTTGACCCGGACGCCGAAGGGTGCCCCCTCGGCGGCGAGCTGCTTGGTCATGGCGACCACCCCGCCCTTGGTCGCGGTGTGTGCGATCCGTGTGTTCGTCATCGAGCCCGTCACCCCTGCCGTCGATCCGACCAGGATGACGCTCCCGCCCTGGGCGATGAGGTGCGGCCAGGCGTGGGTCACCGGCAGGAAGACGACGTCGAGTTCGTGGCGCAGCACCCAGCGCCAGTCCTCGACGGTCGTCGAGGCGACCGGGGAGAACCGTGTTGCGGCGGCGTTGGCGTAGAGCACGTCGATGCGTCCGTGTTCGGCCGCGACCGCGCCGATCCAGGCGGCAACCGCGTCGTCGTCAGTGAGGTCGACCGGCTGGGTGCTCGTCATCCGGCCGCCGGCTTCCTCCACGAGACGCACCGTTTCCTCGGCACCCTCGACGGAGCTGTCGGTTCCGACGACCGTGGCTCCGGCCGCCGCGAACAGCAGAGCCGCGGCGCGACCCTGACCGCCCGCGGTGCCGGTGATGACGACGACGCGTCCCTCGAAGTTCGCGGCCATCAACTAGCCGGCCAGAGGTGCGCGGAGCCGAGTACTAGTGAGCACTCGGCTCCGTCTCGATCTCGTTCCGGTTGCCGGACCAGAGCGTGTGGAAGATGCCGTCCTTGTCGATGCGCTTGTATGTGTGTGCTCCGAAGAAGTCGCGCTGACCCTGGATGAGGGCGGCGGGCAGGCGGTCGGATCGCAGTCCGTCGTAGTAGGCGAGTGACGACGAGAACGCCGGGGAGGGCACACCCGAGTGAGCCGCCAGCGAGACGACTCGACGCCACGACCCCTGCGCTCGTTCGAGCGCGTCGACGAAGTACGGTGCCGTCAGCAGCGCGACGAGGTCGGTGTTGTCGGCGTACGCCTCGGTGATCCGGTTGAGGAACTGGGCGCGGATGATGCAGCCGCCGCGCCAGATCTTGGCGATGTCGCCCTTCTTGATGTCCCAGTTGTAGTGCGCAGCACCGGCGACGATCTCGTCGAAGCCCTGCGAGTACGCGACGATCTTCGACGCGAACAGGGCGAGGCGCACGTCCTCGATGAACTCGTCGGGGTTGACCGTCGTCCACTCGTCGATCGGGCCGGGCAGCTGTGCTGCGGCCGCGCGCTGGTCCGGCTTCGACGACAGGCTGCGGGCGAATACGGCCTCGGCGATCCCGGACACGGGGACTCCGAGGTCGAGGGCGGTCTGCACGGTCCAGGAGCCGGTGCCCTTCGCGCCCGCCTGGTCGAGGATCACGTCGACGAGCGGCTTGCCGGTCTCGGCATCCACTTGCCTCAGCACCTCGGCGGTGATCTCGATCAGGTAACTCTCGAGCTCGCCGCGATTCCATTCGGCGAACACCTCGGCGATCTCGGCCGGGCTCTTGCCGGTGCCGCGGCGGATGAGGTCGTACGCCTCGGCGATCAGCTGCATATCGGCGTACTCGATGCCGTTGTGCACCATCTTCACGAAGTGACCCGCGCCGTCGGTGCCGACGTGAGTGACGCACGGTTCGCCCTCGGCGACCGCGGCGATGGACTTCAGGATCGGGCCGATCGTCTCCCAGGCCTCCGCGGATCCGCCCGGCATGATCGAGGGCCCGTTGAGCGCCCCCTCCTCGCCGCCCGAAATGCCAGCGCCGACGTAGTTGATGCCCGTCTCGCGCACCGCCTTCTCGCGGCGGATGGTGTCGGTGAACAGCGAGTTGCCGCCGTCGATGATGATGTCGCCCGGCTCGAAGACCTTGCACAGCTCGTCGATGACGGCGTCGGTTCCCTTCCCCGCCTGCACCATGATCAGCGCCGTGCGCGG
>JALYHS010000242.1 GCA_030776385.1 Actinomycetota bacterium | reverse complement strand
AGCTCGACCAGCGAGCAGCGCGCTACTCCCACTCGATGGTTCCCGGCGGCTTCGACGTCACGTCGAGCACGACTCGGTTCACGCCGGCGACCTCGTTGGTGATGCGCGTCGAGATTTTCGCCAGAGTGTCGTAGGGCAGACGGGTCCAGTCGGCGGTCATCGCGTCCTCAGATGACACCGGTCGCAGCACGATCGGGTGGCCGTAGCTGCGCCCATCGCCCTGAACACCCACCGAGCGCACGTCCGCGAGGAGGACGACCGGGCACTGCCAGATCTCGCTGTCGAGGCCCGCGGCGGTCAGCTCGAAGCGAGCGATGGCATCCGCCTTGCGCAGCAGTTCGAGGCGGTCGAAGGTGACCTCGCCGACGATCCGGATGCCGAGTCCCGGTCCGGGGAAAGGCTGACGCCCCACGATCACATCGGGCAGACCCAGCTCACGGCCGATGGCGCGCACCTCGTCCTTGAACAGGGTGCGCAGCGGCTCGACGAGCTCGAACTGCAGGTCCGCAGGCAGTCCGCCCACGTTGTGGTGGCTCTTGATGTTCGCGGTGCCGGTTCCACCGCCTGATTCGACGACATCCGGATAGAGGGTGCCCTGCACCAGGAACGCGATCGGGTCACCGTCGGCGGCCGACTCCGCGACCAGATCTGCCTGTGCCTGCTCGAAGGTGCGGATGAACTCGCGCCCGATGATCTTGCGCTTCTGCTCCGGATCGCTGACCCCGGCGAGCGCAGAGAGGAACTGGTCCGCCGCGTCGATCGTGACGAGGCGCACGCCGGTCGCGGCCACGTAGTCGCGCTCGACCTGAACGCGCTCGTCGGCCCGCAGCAGACCGTGGTCGACGAAGACGCAGACCAACTGATCGCCGACCGCCTTGTGCACGAGTGCGGCGGCAACGGCCGAGTCGACGCCACCCGAGAGCCCGCAGATGACCTTGCCGCTTCCCACCTGCGCGCGGATCTTCTCCACCTGTTCGGCGATCACGTTGCCGCTGTTCCAGTCCGCCGGGATGCCCGCAGCATCGTGCAGGAAGTTCTCGAGCACGCGCTGACCGAACTGCGAATGCTTCACCTCGGGATGCCACTGCACCCCGTACAGCTTGCGGGCATCGCTCGCGAACGCGGCCACCGGGGTCGAGTCGCTGGAGGCCAGCACAGTGAACCCCTCCGGCGCTTTGACGACAGAGTCGCCGTGGCTCATCCACGCGGTCTGCTCGTCGGGCTGGCCGGCGAGGAGCTTCTGGCCCCCGGCGCCGCCCCCGGAGACCGAGAGTCGCACCGCGGTCGAACCGTACTCGCGGATGCCAGTCGGCGCGACCTCGCCGCCGAGCTGCTGCGCCATCACCTGAAAGCCGTAGCAAATACCGAGCGTCGGGATCCCGAGCTCGAGCACCCCGCGATCCAGGTCGGGCGAGCCCTCCTCGTAGACGCTGGACGGTCCGCCGCTCAGCACGATGCCCGCGGGATTCTTGGCGGCGACCTCGGCGGCCGTGATGGTGTGCGGCACGATCTCGCTGTAGACGCCGGCCTCACGCACGCGCCGGGCGATCAGCTGCGCGTACTGGGCGCCGAAGTCGACCACCAGAACCGGATGGGCCTCGGAGGCGGGAGTGACGCTCGTCGAGCCTGTCGAGACGGTGTGGGGACTGGTCACGCGGCGGCTCCTGCCGGGGTCGGGGCGGGGGCGACGGCATCGAGTTGCTGGTTCACGTAATGCGGAACGCGGAACTCGAAGTAGAAGGAGAGGCCGGGGACGATGCCACCGAGCGCGATCAGGAGAAAGCGTCGGAAGCTGAAGCGCAGCATCCGCCACATCAGAAAATCGCAGCCCAGGTAGACGACGTACAACCAGCCGTGGGCGATCAGAATGCCGGTGGAGAGGTCGACCGCGGTGATCAGATCGCGCGGCTGCAGCGCGAGGAAGCCGAACGCCCCACCCAGCTCGATGTCGACCCCGAGCCCGTAGCGAAGCACCATCATCGCGCACAGCAGCAACAGGAAGACACCGGTGACGATCGCCGAGACACGATAGACGGCAAGGACTTTGCGGATGCGAGGGACGTCGCTCGGACGGGGTCCGGAAGGCATGTGTCTATCCTACGTTTGCTGCGGCAGGGGGCCTGACGGGCTCGGTGCCGACGAGGTCGGGGCCGAGATCTGAGACGAGATCGGGGTCGGGGTCGTTCAGCTTCTCGACCTCATCCTTCACCAGCCGGTACCAGAGGTAGATCGCGAAGCCGGCGAACAGCGCCCACTCGAGCGCGTAGAACAGGTTGAGCCAGTTGAGTCCCAATTCGGCGGTCGGTGCCGGCGAGTCGATCTTCCGAAGCCCCGCGCTCGGGTCGTTCACGACGACGTACCCCCCGTAGACGGAGTCGCCGAGGGTCGACCACTGGTTGACAAGGGCGGGAACGGATGCGGCGCTCTGCTGCCCCTTCTCCACCCCGGGCTGATCGGGCGATTCGCTGGGCAGGTATCGGCCGACGAGCGGGGTCCGGATCGAGGCATCCTGTTCGGCAGCGACCGCCGCGGCACGGCTCGGCGCCCACCCGAGCGCCACCGCGAGGTCGCCGCTGCTCGTGGTCGCGTGGCCGACGAGCCAGTAGCCGGACACGCCGAAGTTGAGGCGATCACTGAGCACCACGAAGTCGCCGGGCACGAGAGTGGCCCGGGTGGTGATCATGTGGCCGAGTTCCGGATCGGTAACCGGAACGTTCGGCTTCGCCACCGAGGTCAGGGCCGTCGGGGTCTCGGTGGTGCTGGCGTCGGCCACCGGGGCCGCGACGCTGCGGGCAAGCTGCCAC
>JALYHS010000241.1 GCA_030776385.1 Actinomycetota bacterium | reverse complement strand
GCTGACGGAGGTGGGCCTCAGGCCGCCGGACCCTCCGCGAGGGTCACCTTCGCCTGCTGCGACGCCCCAGTTGCGTCGGTGTAGCTGATGGTGACCGAGTCTCCGACCGCGTGGGCCTTGATGGCTGCGCTCAGAGAGTCGGTGGAGGTGATGGCTGTGCCATCCACCGCCGTGATGATGTCCCCGGCGACGAGGCCGGCGCCGGCGGCCGCACTTCCGGCGAGAGCGCCCGAGATCGTGACGCCCGTGGCACCCTGAGCGGTCGCCAGCTGCACTCCGAGGAAGGCGGGCAGGCCGATCGTGATGGTGCTGCTCGCCTCGCCGGCGATGATCTTCTTGGCGATGGTGAGCGCGGTCGCGATCGGGATGGCGTAGCCGGTCGTGGTGCGCGATCCACTGGATGCGGCGGTCACGACGCCCGTGACCTCACCCTGGGCGTCGATCAGCGGGCCGCCGGAGTCGCCGGAGACGACATCCGCGTTCGTCTCGATGAGCCCGGCGAGGTTCTCCGTTGCGCCGGTCGTGTCGTTGGCAACCTGGATGTCTTGGGCCAGCGCCGTGACGCTGCCGGCCGCCGCGACGAGGTTGCCAGTGCCCTCCGCGTTGCCCACCGAGGTGACGGCGTCCCCGATGCTGAGCTTCTGGGTGTCGATGGTCGCTTTGGTGAGTCCGGTGACGTTCCTGCCGGAGTTGTCGACCAGTTGAAGCACCGCGATGTCGTCGGTCGTGTCCGTGCCGACCACTTTGGCCGTGTAGGTCTTGTTGGTGGATTCGACGGTCACCTTGATCGAGGTCGACCCCTGAACCACGTGGTTGTTGGTGAGGATCTCACCGCCGGAGGTCAGGATGATGCCGGTTCCCGCCGCCTGCGAGGTGTTGTCGTAGTCGAGCGTGGACACGATCGTGACGACCCCGACCTCCTGGGCCGATGTGGCCGCGGCCGCGTTGACCGAGGTGCGACCGACCTGCGGGCCGAAGTTGCCGTAGCCGTTCCCGGTCCCGCCCGTCCCGTTGGATCCGTTGGAACCGTTGGGACCGGATCCTGATCCCTTCAAGCCCTGCACCTGCGAGGTGGAGGAACCGTCGGCGCGGAGCGCGGCGAGGGCCGTCCCGAGTCCGACCCCGGTGGCCCCGATCCCCAGTGCGACGACGGCTGCCCCTCCGATGAGCAGCCCGCGATACCTGCGGCGGTGCGGCACGACAGCGGGCTCGGCGATAAACTCGGGCGGAAGCTGAGGCGTCTGCGCCTCCGCGGGCGCGGCCGCCGAGTCAGCGGCGGGAGGCGACTGCGGGTCTAGGGGCTGGGGTTCGTTCTCACTCATGACCACAGTTGAGGCCTGCAAACTCGGAACTCCCTATGCGTGGACTGCGCGCCGGCAGCGAGAACTCTCAGGACTCGCCTACGCCTGCTCGTTCGTGATGACGACCTTGCCGCGCAGGTGGCCGGTCTCGAGGCGGCGAAAGGCATCCGCGACATCGTCGAATGGGAACCGCGCGGCGATCGGCAGCTCGATGTCGCCCCCGACGACCAGGGCGGCCAGGGCTTCCAGGGTGGGGATGCTCGTGGGCCCGCGTCCGACGCGACGGATGCCGAACTCGCTCGGATCCATCGCGTTCGTGTTCACCCGGTGCGGCGGGATGCCCAGCTCGAGGAACTGCTTCACCGCGGACTGCCCGTGAAGGTCGAACGCGGCGCTGACGCCGTCCGGAGCGAGCGAGCGCACCTCGGCCACGAGGCCGGGACCGTACTCGACCGGTTCGATCCCACGGGAGCGCAGCCAGTCGTGATTCGCGGGCGACGCACTCCCGATGACGCGGATGCCGCGCAGCACCGCGAGCTGCGACAGCACGCCGCCGACACCACCCGCCGCCGCGCTGATCACGATGGTGTCGCCGGCGACCGTCTCCTGGGAGGCGAGAGCGTCCCACGCGGTCTGGCCGACGAGGGCGAGGGATCCCGCGACATCCCACGGCAGCTCGGCGGGCTTGCGGGCGAAAAAACTCGCGTCGGTCACGAGGTGGGTCTGGAACGCGCCATCCGGAACTGTGGCGAAGACCTCATCGCCCAGCGAGAAGCGATCGATCCCCTGACCCACCGCCTCGACGACCCCGGCGAGTTCTCGGCCGATCCCCGCGGGGAACGTCAGCGTGTACTGGGGGCCGCCCTCACGGCGCTTGAAGTCGGCAGGATTCAGCCCCGCGGCGCGCAGGGAGATACGCACCTGCCCCGGGGCGGGCTCGTCGATCGGCTCCTCGACGAGTTCGAGCACGTCCGGTCCGCCGAAACGGGAGAACTGGACGACGCGATTCGACACCATCGTTCAACTCTATGGTCGGGACACGCCGTGAGGGGTTGACCCCTCGGCGCGACGGGTGCACTCTGTCTGAAGATCAACTCATCGCCCAGAAGCGCCGGAGTCAATGACCCGCCACTGGGCGATGAGTCTGTCTGCGCTTACATTCCGAGCCTTCGGCTCGCGAGCCCACATTCCGAGCCTTGGGCTCGCGTAGCTATATTCCGAGCCTTCGGCTCGCGCCCTCAGTCGCGGGCCGTGCGACAGGGTTGAATATCTGCATGGCCGTTCGCGTCGTCGACTACTCCCCGCTCACCGCCTCCGTCACCCCGCGGGATGTGGCCGCCTGGCGGGCGCAGGCCAAGGCATCCGGAGCTCAGTGGGCCTCCGTCAACGTGTCGACCGTGGTCACGATCGTGGTGGGCTGCGTCGTCGCGCTGATCTTCCTCAACGTCGTCGTCGGCACCGTCACCACCGCATCCTTGAGCAATGGAGCCGGCGCGGCCTCGACGATCGTGATGGTGCTCATCTACGCGGGGATCGCCGCGATCGTGGCCGTCCGGCTGCGCGCGCGGTTCGTCCGTGGCGGGCGCTGGACACGCTGGCTGCGACTCTCGCGTTTCGCTCAGGCCAACGGAATGACGTTCTCCCCGGCGCAGGGCGACCCCAGCTACCCGGGTGAGATCTTTCAACTCGGCAGGGACCGCAGCTCCCTCGACCATCTGACCACAGCATCCGGTCGTTTTCTGGACATGGGCAACTTCCGCTGGATCACCGGATCCGGTAAGAGTCAGACCACCCACAACTGGGGTTTCCTGGCGTTGCGACTCGATCGCAACATGCCCAATATGGTGCTCGACTCGAAGGCGAACAACACGATCTTCGGCAGCAACCTGCCTGCCACACTCGACCGGGACCAGATCCTGCATCTGGAGGGCGACTTCGACCGGTACTTCACGCTGTACTGCCCCGCCCAGTACGAGCAGGACGCCCTGTACATCTTCACGCCCGACCTGATGGCGCTCCTGATCGACGTGGCGGCGCCTTTCGACGTCGAACTGATCGACGAGTGGATGTTCGTCTACTCCTCACGCCCGTTCACCATGACCGATCCGACCGTGCTGCAGCGGCTCTTCACCATCGCCGACACCGTCGGCGCCAAGGCGCTCGACCAGACCGAGCACTATGCGGATTCGCGGGTCGGCGACTTCGACGCCAACGTCATCGCGCCGCAGGGAGCGCGGCTGAAGCGCGGAGTCTCGTTGGCCGCGATCGTGGTCGTCGTGGTATTCGTCGTGATCTGGGGCTGGACGTTCCTCGGGCCGATCATCTCGAGCCTCGGCGGCGGGTGAGGCTCGGCTAGATCGTGGGCGCCGGGCTCGCGGTGGCAGGCGCACTCGCGAGCGCCGCGGCGAGCTGGGAGCGCTCCGCCGTGATCGTTCCGAGGAGAGCGGCTTCGTCCGCCTGCGCGGTCGAGCGGTTGTCGCGCTGGGTGACGATGCGGTTGCGAACGAACGCCAAGCGCGTGACATCCCGAATGTAACTGCGCATCAGCTTGCCCTGACCATTCGCCTTCGCCCAGGCCTGCGAACGCCGCCGCCCGAGCGGTGTGGCAAGCGATTGGATCTCGGCCGCGTTGAACCAGCCGGCGGCCGCGTACTCCCCCAGTCGCATCTGCGTGAGCCTGACCTCCCGACGCCGCAGGAGCACGACCCCGACCAGCGCGATGGCGAACAACGGAACCTGCACGAGCGCGTAGTACCCGTAGAAGTCGTAGACGATCGACAGCGCGCCGTTCCAGAGTGCGTGCAGCAGGATTGCGGGAATCAGTCCCACGAAGAACAGTCCGATACCAAGCAGGCGGTTGCTCTGCCGCGCCGCGATGCCGATGAAGACCCCCGTCATCGAGGTGAACATGACATGCGCGAACGGCGACAGCAGACCGCGGATGAAGAAGATCTCGGCGACCGAGCCGTCGAGTCCGCCCTCCTGCGCGATCTGTATGCCGAAGTACTGGATGTTCTCGCTGAAGGCGAATCCGCCCGCCACGGTCGCCGCGTACACGATCCCGTCGACGGGACCGTCGAAGAAGCGCCGTGCCACCAGGAAGATCACCAGCACCCCGAGGCCTTTGGCGGTCTCCTCGACGATGGGCGCCTGCACGACCGCCTGCAGCACCTCGGTGGCGCTGTTCGGACCGCCACGCGCGGCGAGGGCAATCTGAGCCGCGGTATCCACCGTCAGGGCGAGGATGATGGAGACGCCTGCCCCCCAGAAGAAGGCGAAGAGCAGGATGCGGAACGGCTCGGGCTCCCAGCGATCGATCCAGCGCACCCCGAGCAGCACGATCGTCAGCGGGATGAGAGCGAGGATGCCGCCGACGAAGGTCAGCCCCGGCCCGAGGAACGACAGGAAGTACACGACGACGAGCAGAACCGCGATGCCCACCACGATGAAGCCGATGATCCCCAGTATCAGGAGCGTCGACCGGTGTTGCGCCGGCCGGGCGAGCTGGGGATGCGCGGGCTGCAGGGTGGCGGCCTGAACCTCGGCGGGCGCTTCGGGGGTGAACGCGCGAGCTGTCGTGCCCGGCTGTAATGCTGGCGCTGTCTGGTCGCTGGCGGGAGGCGTGGCCGTCATCCTCCGACTCTACTTCTGCTGCTCGCGCAGGATGGCGAGCGCGCGGGCGACGCGGTTGCCGAGACCGGGCACGCGGCCACGGGCGGGAATCCGCGCGCGCTCCAGCAGCACGGCGACCTCGGACCGTTGGGAATCGAGCACCGCCTGGTATGCGGCGCGCGCGATCGCTCGCTCGCGGATCGTGACCACGAACGCGGCGGCCCCGACGAGAGCAGCGGCCCCGAACCCGAGCCCGACGCCGATCGGGAAGGTGAGGGCGGCGAGCACCGCGAGCGAGATCAGCACGGCGACCCCGACGGCACGCAGCACCAGCGCCCCCTGGGAACGTCGGCTGCGGAGGCGGTCTGCACGCTCGAAACGCGCCTCGAACTCGGCGAGCTCTTCGGCATCCAGGGTGAAGGAGGAACGGTCACGCAGATCTCGGCGGATGCGGGCGTACGTCGGTCGTTCGCGGCGGACCACGGCGACCACGGCTGCGATCCCGATGAGGAAGCACAGCAGGGTCACCCCGAGCAGCACGTACGCGCCGACCACGGGCCGGTTCTCGTCCCAGACGAAGCGGGCCGCCGAGTCCACGCCGAACGCGATGAGCACGGCGAGTGCGGCGGTGACGAGGACCGTCCAGCTGAGTTCGCGCACACGGTGGCGGGTGAGCCCGTCGGGCTGGTCGTCGTCCACGAGGACGCGTCGCGCATCGATGATCGAGACGATGGCATCCGCGATCAGCAGGCCGAGCACCACGCCGCCGATGAAGAGCGCGCTGGTCAACAGGGCGACGATGTTCACCCTGCGACCCTATCCGGAGGGGTGCAGGTGGTAGCGCCGTCGTCCGCCTGCCACGCGGATGGCCGCCGATGGTGCACACGATCGTCGCGGATCAGGACGACGCGCCGCGATCGTCGCGGATCAGGACGACGGACGGCGCGCCGCGATCGTCCGTCCTGATCCGTGAACGCGACCAGGGGGTCAGTCGTTCGGCGTGCCGGCCACGGTCGTGAACACGCAGACCGCGACCATCAGCCCGGCGAAAGCGGTCAGCAGCAGCCGCAGCTTCGGCTGGAAGGTCTGCTCCACACGGGCCGCCAACTCCGGGGAGATGGATGCCGCGCCCGCCCCGAGTCCGCGGCCCCAGTCGATCAGCAGCCGTTCGGCCTCGGTGACGTGCGGGTCGAGCGGGTTGTCGCCGTTCAGCGACAGCTCGCGGCGGAAGAACTCGGCCGGATACGCGGCCGGGTAGCCATCGCTGATGGCGAACGAGAACAGGGTCACGACGCGTTCCCCGAGGTACGGGATCAGTTCGTCCCGCAGGGCGAACCAGGCGACGTACGAGTCGAAGACCGGCGCCGAGCCGAGCAGGGTGCGATCGAGGTTCGACAGCGGGCCGGGGTGCGACGCGAGGAACAGCTGGGCGGCCGCCGCAGCATCCGGACTCAGTTCATCGTCGCCGACCGGTACCAGGAACGCCATGCCGACAGCCTAGGGCGCACAGGCGCCGTCGGGCCCAGAGCCGGGAGCCCAGATCCCAGATCCCAGATCCCGGGAGCGTCCCGATGTGGCTGGACTAGGCGGCGATGCTCGAGGACGAGTCAGACA
>JALYHS010000240.1 GCA_030776385.1 Actinomycetota bacterium | reverse complement strand
GAGCGCCTGCTCGGCGGTCGGCGTCTCGAGCTCGCGCGCGTCGGAAGCGGGCGCGGTCTGGGCCGCCTCCGTCTGGGGCTGCTCGGTCTGGGTGTCGGTCACGTCGCTCACTTCTTGGTGCTCCCGGTCTTCTTGGCTCTGTTCTTGCCCACGGGCTGCGTGCGCTGAGTGGTGATGGGTTTCGGAGGGGCGACCGGCTCTTCTCCGGCCGCCTCGAGGGCGAGGGCGTCCTCTGTCATCCGGGCACGGTTTCGCTTCGCCAGCCGAGCCTCGCGCTCGAGCGCGGCCTCGCTGCCGGGCGTCGGCAGATTCCGGATGACGAGGTACTGCTGCACGAGCGTCCAGCCGTTGGAGGTCAGCCAGTAGAACATCACGCCGATCGGGAATGCGACGCCCGAGAAGATGAACACGACGGGCAGGATGTACAGCAGGATGCGCTGCTGCCGATACATCGGGCTGGCCTTCATCTCGGGCGTCTGGTTCTTCGACTGCAACTGGAGCTGCGTGAAGAACTGCGATCCGGTCATCAGCGCGACCATGATGACCGCGATGATCACGACCGTCGAGTTGCCGGCCGTCCATGCGGTCTGGATGCTGAGGTTCAGGGGCGCCTTGAAGTCACCGCTGAAGAGATATGCCTTGCCGAACTGGCTCGACAGATCCTTGGTGAGCAGCCCCACGCCGGCCTGGTCATTGCGCGCCTCGTTGAGGACCGAGAACAGGCTGAAGAAGATCGGCATCTGGATCAGCAGCGGAAGGCACGACGCCAGCGGGTTGGTGCCCGCCTTCTTGTAGAGCTCCATCGTCTCGCGTTGCATCGCCTCGCGCGAGAACTGGTCCTTCTTGCCCTTGTACTTGTCCTGGATCTTCTTGAGCTGGGGCGCGACCTCCATCATCTTGCGCTGGCTCTTGATCTGCCGCACGAAGATCGGGATCAGCGCGGCACGCACGATCAGCACCAGGCCGACGATCGACAGCACCCAGGTGATGCCGGCGCTGTCTTGCATGCCCAGCGCGGTGAGCACGGTGTGCCACCCCACGAGCAGGGCCTCGATCACCCACTTGATGGGATAGAGGATCGTATTGAGGATCGGAATGTCCACGAGTCAGGCCTTTCCGTGGCTCGTCGGGATGACGAAGCCGAAGTGAGTGAGCTGGTAGCGGGGGATGCGGCGTTCGGGAACGTCGTCGATCCCGCCCTTCGCCCAGGGGTGACAACGGGCGATCCGCCAGGTGCCGAGCGCGATGCCCTTCAGAACCCCGTGCTGCTGGATGGCACCGAGCGCATACCCCGAGCAGCTGGGGTAGTACCGGCAGACATCGCCGTAGAGCGGGGAGATCACCGCGCGGTACACCCGCAGGATGGCAACGCACACATTGCGGGGCAGGAGCCAGAGAAAGGACAGGATGCGCATCATCGCGGCATCACCTGTCCGAGAAGGCTGGTATCGAGGGCGGCGTGCATGTCGTCGGCGAGGGTAGTCCAACTCCGCTGAGCAGAGCCCGGGAGTACCCGCACCACGAGGTCGTTGCCGTGAGCTCCGGCATCCACAAAATCCCGGGCGATCGCCCGGTAACGACGGCGAACCAGGTTGCGATCGACGGCATTGCCGACGGTTTTCGCCACGATGATCCCGATCCTCAGCGGTTCGCCTTCGCTCCGCTCCAAGCGGTAGTAGACAGCGGCGGGCGTGACCGAGCGGCGGCCGCGTCGGACGACCGAACGGAAGTCCTCGGCACGAACCACGCGATTCGCCCTGGCGAGCACCGGGCGTCTACGCGGAGAGCTCGGTGCGACCCTTGCGGCGACGGGCAGCGAGAATCGAGCGGCCCGCGCGGGTGCGCATGCGCAAACGGAAGCCGTGGACCTTGGCGCGGCGCCGATTATTCGGCTGGAACGTGCGCTTGCTCATAGTGATATCTCCAAAACCCGGTTCGCAGTGACCGGGAAGAACGGGGACCGCCCACCGGACAGTCGTCAACTGATTAAAAATAGGCGGTTAAAGGGCCCCGGTCAAACCATCGAGACCAACCGTCCATTCTCCACACCCTTCGCTGGATCCGTTGGTCACGACGCGCCCGCGCGAACTAAGGTGAATCCGCGACCACGGGAGACCGTGCGAGCGCCCCACGACACTGCCCGAACCTTCCCCCAGCCGAGAGAGACCATGATCGAGACGCCGGATCCCACCCGAGAACTCTGGGGCTCCGTGTTGACTCTCCTGGGCACCGACGACCGCATCACCCCGCAGTTGCAGGGGTTCATCAACCTGGTCGAACCGAAGGGCGTGCTGGCCGGCACCCTCTACCTCGAGGTCCCGAACGAGCTCACCCGCGGGATGCTGGATCAGCGCATCCGCGTCCCTCTCCTGAACGCCCTCAGCACCATCGACGAAGATCACGGCATCACGAATTTCGCGATCGTTGTTAATCCGGACATCCAGCACGCCGGGCTGTCTCTCGATACGGATCCGGCACCGCGCGAGGAACAGCTCAGGGAGCAGTCTCCGCGCGAGCAGTCACCCGTTCCCTCGATGAACACCGGATCGGGCGATCGACGCTCCGACACGCGCCTCAACCCCAAGTACAACTTCGACAACTTCGTCATCGGAGGCTCGAACCGTTTCGCGCATGCCGCGGCGGTCGCGGTGGCCGAAGCGCCGGCCAAGGCGTACAACCCGCTCTTCATCTACGGGGACTCCGGCCTGGGGAAGACCCACCTGCTGCACGCGATCGGGCACTACGCGGAACGCCTGTATCCGGGCATCCGAGTTCGTTATGTCAGTTCCGAGGAGTTCACGAACGACTTCATCAACTCGATCGCCAACAACAGGGCCGCGGCGTTCCAGGCGCGATATCGCGAGATCGACATCCTGCTCATCGACGACATCCAATTTCTGCAGAGGGCAGTTGAGACGCAGGAGGCCTTCTTCCACACCTTCAACACCCTGCACGATCACAACAAGCAGGTCGTCATCACCAGCGATGTGGCGCCGAAACATCTGACCGGATTCGAGGACCGGATGCGCTCGCGCTTCGAGTGGGGCCTGATCACCGATGTGCAGGCGCCCGACCTCGAGACCCGGATCGCGATCCTCCGCAAGAAGGCGCAGAGCGAGAAGCTGCAGGTACCGGACGACATCCTGGAATACATGGCGACGAAGGTGTCGTCCAACATCCGCGAGCTCGAGGGCACACTCATCCGCGTCACCGCATTCGCCAGCCTGAATCGGACGGCTGTCGACCTGCAACTCGTGCAGACAGTGCTCAAGGATTTGATCACCCTTGACGAAGACAACGTGATCGCCCCGGTCGACATCATCAATCACACCGCCGACTACTTCAAACTCTCGGTCGACGACCTCTACGGCTCGAGTCGATCGCAAGCCGTCGCGACGGCACGACAGATCGCGATGTACCTGTGCCGTGAGATGACGAGTCTCTCGCTTCCCAAAATCGGTCAGCTGTTCGGCAACCGCGACCACACCACGGTCATGTACGCAAACAAAAAGATCAGCGAGCTCATGAAGGAGCGGCGCTCGATCTACAACCAGGTCACCGAGCTCACCAGCCGGATCAAACAGAATCAGCGCTATAACAAGCTCTGAGGCCTGATTCTGTGCTTACCGCGTCAGACTGGCCGGTCCACCCCCTTTTGGGGGACTCGACAAACCGGTCGGCTTTCCGTGATTACACAAGGTGTGGAGAACCTGTGGATAACTTGCGGGACGCGCCGCACCCGGCTGTGAGCAACGCGGTACGAATTGTGTAAGTCGGTGCGGACTCCGGCGTGGACTCGCATCAGGAGGGGACCACTTTCCACGCTGCTCCCACATCTCACACGGGTGTAGTTCCCCATCAGGAACTGGGCGAATCACCGTTGTCCACAGATCACACAGCGGTTAAGAAGATTAACTCTCTCTCCCTCATCTCAACTCGACCACAACCCTCTGCGCGGTCCTGGCTTCCGGGGATTCTGAGACCGAACCTTGCCGCTAGCTGTGCCAGGATCGGCGTGACAGTATTGACGCCCCCCTGCAAGTTCGCCCCACTCATTCGATGGCAAAGGAGTTCCCGTGAAGTTCCAAGTCAATCGGGACGTCTTCAGCGAGGCCGTGTCATTCGCGGTGAAGCTTCTGCCGCAACGGACCACGCAGCCGATCCTGAGCGGCGTACTGCTCGACGCAGCCGACGGCGCTCTCGTGCTGTCGTCTTTCGACTACGAAGTGTCCTCCCGCACCGAGATCGCCGCCGACGTCGATGAGCCGGGCACCGCGCTGGTCTCCGGGCGTCTCCTGGCCGACATTGCCAGCCGGCTGCCGAACGCTCCCGTCGTGTTCTCGACGATCGACGGCAAGATCGCGGTCAGCTGCGGCTCCGCCAAGTTCACGCTGCTGAGCATGCCGGTCGAGGAATACCCGACACTTCCCGAGGTGGAGGAGCGCACCGGGGTGCTTCCCGCTGACGATTTCGCCGCCGCCGTCTCGCAGGTCGCGGTCGCGGCCTCCCGAGACGACGTCACTCCGGTCATCACCGGCGTGCAGCTCGAGGTCGGCGACAACAGCCTCTCGCTCGTTGCAACCGACAGATACCGGGTCGCGGTGCGCGAGATCGACTGGGATTCCGGATCGGGTTCTGCAGCGGGAACGACCGCGCTCATTCCGGCCCGGACGCTGTCCGAGATCGGCAAGACCTTCGCCCACAGCGGCACCATCGCGGTCTCCATCGTGCACAGTGACGACCGGGAGCTGATCGCGTTCAGTGCTGACAAGAAAACCGTCACCTCGCTGCTGATCAAGGGCAACTTCCCGCCCGTGAAGCGGCTGTTCCCCGAGGTCGTCGACAACTACGCGGTCATCAACACCGCAGAGCTGATTGAGGCGACACGGCGCGTGTCCCTGGTTCTCGAGCGGGAGGCCGCGCTGCGATTCACTTTCTCCATCGACGGCCTCACCCTCGAGGCAGCGGGATCGGAGCAGGCGCAGGCGTCCGAGACGATCGACGCGCATCTGCACGGTGACGACACCGTGGTGTCGCTCAAACCGTCCTTCCTCCTCGACGGACTGGGCGCTGTGCACTCGGAGTTCGTGCGGATCTCGTTCACGAAGACCGAGAATCCGAATAAGCCGGGACCGGTGCTCATCACGAGCCAGTCGTCCAAGGAACAGCCGGGCGCTGACAACTACAAGTACCTGCTGCAGCCCAACCTGCTGCTGCGCTGATCTTCGGCGGCTCCCCGCTCGCCTCGACACGGAACGAAGAACACATGGCCATGCACCTCGGACTCGTCGGCCTGGGCAAGATGGGCAACAACATGCGGGATCGCCTCCGCACGGGTGGCCTCGAGGTCACCGGGTACGACCCAAATCCCGCGGTGACGGATGTCAAGACGCTCGCCGAACTGGTGGCCGCCGTCCCTGCCCCCCGGGTGATCTGGGTCATGGTCCCGTCCGGCCCGATCACCGACGGAGTCATCAACGATCTGGCCGAGGTGCTCGAAAAGGGCGACCTGGTGATCGATGGTGGCAACTCGCGCTACACCGATGACGCGGTGCACTCCCAGCAGCTGGCGACCAAGGGCATCCATTTCGCGGACTGCGGTGTCTCCGGAGGCGTCTGGGGTCTGGCGAACGGCTATGGTCTGATGGCCGGCGGAGACGCCGCAGACATCAAACTCGCGATGCCGATCTTCGACGCACTACGACCGAAGGGGCCGAGGGCGGAGGGCTTCGTCCACGCCGGATCGATTGGCGCGGGGCACTACGCGAAGATGGTGCACAACGGCATCGAGTACGCGCAGATGCAGGCGCTCGCCGAGGGCTACGAGCTTCTGGATGCCAGCCCGGAGATCATCCACGATGTCACCGGTGTGTTCGAGGCCTGGCAGCGCGGAACGGTGGTGCGCAGCTGGCTGCTCGAGCTGCTGGTGAAGGCGCTCAAGGAAGATCCCGAGTTCAAGGACATCGAGGGGTATGTCGATGATTCCGGTGAGGGTCGCTGGACGATCATCGAAGCGCTCAACCACGCGGTGCCGGTCCCCACGATCAGCGCGTCGATCTTCGCCCGCTTCGTCTCACGCCAGAAGGACTCGCCTGCGATGAAGGCCGTCGCTGCGCTGCGCAATCAGTTCGGCGGTCACGCCGTGCGCAAGGCCTGAGCGTTCGCATCGCCGCGACGCCGGACCACCGAATGGTCAACGAGTGATCGTCTCCCATCTGAGCCTCACCGACTTCCGGAACTACGCGTCCGCCGAGGTCGAGCTCCGCGCGGGGCCGAACCTGTTCGTCGGCAGCAACGGCCAGGGCAAGACGAACCTGGTCGAGGCGGTCGGGTACCTGAGCACCCTTGCCTCGCACCGGGTGTCGACGGATCAAGCGCTCATCCGACACGGTGTTGACCTCGCCGTCGTGCGGGCCCGTCTCGAGCACGCCGAGCGGTCGCTGCTGGTGGAGGTGCAGCTGAATCGCGCATCCGCCAATCGGGCGCAGGTGAATCGGGTGGCCGTCAAGCCGCGAGAACTGCCGCGCTACATCACGAGCGTGCTGTTCGCCCCCGAGGATCTTGCGCTGGTCCGCGGCGAACCGTCGGGTCGTCGGCGTTTCATCGACCAGCTGCTCATCCAGCTGTCACCGCGCTACGCGGGCGTGATCGCGGACTACGAGCGCGTGCTCAAGCAGCGCAACACTCTGTTGAAAAGTGCCAGAGGAGCCCGGGTCGCCGAGAATCAGCTCTCCACCCTCGAACTCTGGGACGAGCGGTTGATCGGTCTCGGCACGGAGATCATCGAGGGGCGACAGGATCTGGCCGAGCGGCTGCGTCCGCATGTGGCACAGGCGTACTCGTGCATCGCCGGCCCGCAGCACCGCGCCGAGCTGGCGTTGCAGCTGAGTATCTTGGGTGCGCAACCGGATGATGAGGCTCCTGCACCAGAGAACGCGGTGACCTCGAGCGTTTCGAGGGCTGAGCTCGAGCGCGACTTTCACGTCGCCCTCTCGCGCGTCCGCCGCGCCGAGTTGGATCGCGGCCTCACCCTCGTTGGGCCTCACCGCGACGACCTCCTCCTCGAGTTGAACGGGCTCCCGGCGCGGGGGTACGCCAGCCACGGGGAATCCTGGTCATTCGCCCTGTCTCTGAAGCTCGCCTCGGCGGCCGTGTTGCGGGCGGATTCGGCGGTCGGCGATCCGATCGTCATCCTGGATGACGTGTTTGCCGAACTCGACGAAGCACGACGCGCACAGCTGGCGGCGGCCATCGCAGACTACGAGCAGGTGCTGATCACGGCGGCGGTGTTCGACGATGTCCCGACACCACTTGCGGCGCATGTGGTACACATC
>JALYHS010000239.1 GCA_030776385.1 Actinomycetota bacterium | reverse complement strand
GCAGGATGCCGGTGCTCAGCATCATCGGAAGGACCAGGCCAGCAACGAATGCGGTGGCGCCATGCAGCCACGGTCGCCCGTGGCGGCCCCGGCCAAGCCAGGCGCCGAACCACGATTGAGGCGCGGTGACGCTGACGACGTTCATCTCGACCATCTTCACCTCCTCGATCGCGCGACCTGACGCGGGACAAAATGACGGTACCTCAATCGGCGGGACTTGCTCTTGAACGGCTCTCTCCCGTCAGACTCTTGATCATGTTCCGCGGAGTCGCTCGCCAGGCTCTTCACTGACAGGGGCCGCGACACCTTGGCCGGAAAGATGCTGACCGGTTTCAACCGGCGACAACTCTCGACTGGACTGATCGCAAGTCGCAAGGGATGCGTGACTCGTGCAAAAGGCCGCCCAAGCGGACGGCCTTCTCGCACATGTCGGGCTGACAAGATTTGAACTTGCGACCCCCTGACCCCCAGTCAGGTGCGCTACCAAGCTGCGCCACAGCCCGTGGCTTCGTGCCAGCGAACCGGCACGAGAAGCCATGTTACCGGCTCAGGCGGGGTTGGGGCTTCACCTGCTGGTTGTCAACATGGCAGATCTCGACAGGCTCGATCAGCGAGGTCCGGCCTCGCTTGGCAGATCTCGACAAGCTCGGTCAGCGCTCCGGCTTGGGGAACGCCTCGCGCATCGCATCGCCGGTCAGGATGTCGCCCACGCCGATCAGCAGCAGGCTGAACACGATCTGCTCGATCGTCATCCAGAGCGGGTAGAGGCCCGGGATCGCGGCGATCACCAGGGTCACGATCGGGAAGATCCTGCTGAACAGCCGCAGCCGCGAGTACGCCCAGTAGAAGCCGAGCGAGGCACGCCAGGCGAAGTAGAGCAGAGTCGCCGTGATCGCCAGCACGGCGACGCTGCGGAACCACACCGCCCAGTGCAGCTGCACCCCGTCGATGGTCAGCACGATCGCGATGATGACCGCGGCGACGCCGACCACGATCTCGGCGGCGAGGATCCACAGGATACCCGCGAAACCCCGGCGCGTGCGGGGGTGCGTGAGCATGTCCTCCTGGATGCGACGTGCCGCCAGTTTGCCGCCGGCGACGCGGTCGAGCCGCAGAAACAGGGGCTCGAGCGGACGCAGAAGCCCGTTCACCCGGTCGAAGAACTTGGCACTCGGCGCCGGGAACGCTGCGTCAGGCGCGGATGACACGCGAGACTTCACCGACCCGGAAGACGTCCGCGATGGTGGGCGCGTCATCCGGTCGCGACAGGATCTCGATCCGATCCCCCGCCGCCACCGTGCCAGTCTTGAGCACCCGCAGGTACGCGCCGGGACGCTCGGCCTGCTGGAAACGCTTCACCCAGCCGCGATCCATCCCCTCGCCGAGGGTGCTCGCCGCCCAGCGCGCGAAAGTTTGGCACGGTCGTCGCGGGCCGGTCACCTCGAGTTCGACGGCATCCTCGCCGGTTCCGACGCGCCAGCGCTCGCCGATGCGGGCTCCGCTGACGTCGATGCCAGCAACGCGCAGGTTCTCCCCGAACCAGCCCGGTGCCAGCTCGTGATTCAGCTGCTCGCTCCACCACGCGGCATCCGACTCGGCGTAGGCGTAGATCGCCGCGCTGAGACCGCCGTGATTCTTGCGATCGGCCTGGATGTCGCCGCGCACGCCATACTGACCGATCCGCACGCCCTCGCCTGCCGCACGCTTGTCGATGGCGCGCTTGTCGATGGCGGTCACGCCGACGGTCCCGTCATCGGGTCGGACGGCGTGGACGACGCACACGGCGAGAAGCTGGGGCACGCCTCGATCCTACGAGCGGAACGGACTGATCCCCATCTGGTTGCGCACCACGGTCAACTCGCCGACGTGATGCGTCACGTGTCCGAGCAGTGCCCACCGAAGCACGAAATGCGGCAGCGCCCACTGCCGGTACAGCCACTCGAAGTCGACCTCGTCGATGCGGGCGGCGCGCAGCGCCGCAGTGGTGTCGATCGGGGTGTCGTCCGCGGCATCCACCCGGTTCAGAAAGGCCCGCACCTCGTCCAACACCGACAACGCATAGGCCTCGATCTGAGCCGATTCGATGAGCTCGAGCCACGGGCGGCCGACCTCATGCAGGCCGGCATCCGGCGCCGAGACGGCGGGCTCGAGACCGGCGAGCAGCGAGTCCGACATCGGGGTCGGGTGGCCGAGCACCAGGAGGGCGAGCCGCGCGTGCCGGGCGATGTGGTAGATCGTCCAGTCGATGGAGTTGGCTCCCGAGATCACTTCGCGGCGACGCTCGGCCGGGATCACCCCGAGGATCTGCTTCGTCAGGCGCTGCACCGAGTCATCGTGCTCGGCGACGAGCCAACTGCCAAGATCCATCCGGCGAGTCTAGTGACCAGTCATCCGCGCCTGCGTTCAGGACGAGGGCGGCGTGACCTGGCTGCGGCGCATCGAGTCGCCAATGATCCGTGGGCCGCGCACCGGCATCATTCGCACCAGCCGATCCACCAGCTTCGCGCGTGAGGTGATCACCAGACGCGCGCGTCGGCGGTGGATCGCGTCGACGATCAGGCCGGCGGCGACTTCGGGCGGCATGGTGAGCATCGCGTCGATGCTCCGGCGGCTGTTCTCGGTCATCGACGTCGGGACGCCCGAGCCCACGCGCGCGTTCTTCGCGATGTTCGTGGCGATGCCGCCAGGGTGCACGGTCGTGACACCGACCCCGCGCGGTTCGAGCTCGGCACGCACAGACTCGGTGAACCCTCGCACCGCGAACTTGCTGGCCGCGTACGCGCTCTGCCCGGCCGGGCCGATGAGCCCGAACAGGCTCGACACGTTCACCAGGTGCGCGCCGGGCGCCTCGACGAGCTGCGGCAGGAACGCCTTCGTCAGCGCCACCACGGCGCGGAAGTTGATGTTCATCAGCCAGTCGAACTCGTCGAGCGTGATCTGGTCGAGTCGACCGCCGAGCGCGACACCCGCGTTGTTGATGAGCAGGGTCACCCGGCCGTGCTGGGCGGCGACCGCGTCGACCAGCGGGGCGAACTCGCTGCGTTCCCCGAGGTCGACGAGGTGCGTCGTGACAATGAGCTTCGGATGCCGCGCCCTGATCCCGTCGGCGACCGAGTCGAGCCCCGCCCCGTCCCGGTCCACGAGCGCGAGGTGACTGCCCCGCTCCCCCAGGATCGCGGCGACCGCCGCCCCGATCCCGCTCGCCGCGCCAGTGACGACCGCGGTGGCCCCACCGAACACGAACCTCTCGGCGACGAACTCAGCCACGCACCGACTCCGTCTCGATCTCATACTCGCTCGGGTCGAAGCGCCGCACGACGCCGCGGAATTTCGCCGCCCGATGCGGCCAGAGCGTCGTGTTGCGCCCGCCATCGTCGAGGTAGAAGCTCGTGCAGCCGCCGACCGACCACACGGTCCCCTTCAGGTCGTGCTGGATGCGGTCGTTGTACGCGGTCTGCGCGGCGACGCGCGGCACGATCGTGCGGGCACCCGTGCGATCCATGACCTCGAGCGCCTTCAGCACGTACTCGAGCTGCGCCTCGATCATGAAGACGATGCTGTTGTGACCCAGCGCGGTGTTCGGGCCGACAAGCAGGAACAGGTTCGGGAAGTCCTGCACGGTCGTGCCGCGGAGGGCGGCCATGTGCGGCGTCCAGCGGTCGGAGAGCGAGACACCATCACGGCCGTAGACGAGCCGCGCGATCGGCGGGTGGGTGGCATCGAACCCGGTGCCACCGACGATCACGTCGAAGGCGCGGTGGGTTCCGTCGGCCGTCGTGATACCGCTCGCGTCGATGCTCGCGATCCGCTCGGTCACCAGTTCGACGTTCGGCTGTGTCATCGCCTTGTAGTAGTGGCTCGAGATCAGGATGCGCTTGCAGCCGATCCGGAAGTCGGGCGTCAGCTTGGCCCGCAGCACCGGGTCCGTCACCTGGTGCTCCAGGAAGCTCCGCGAGAAGGCCTCGAACACCTTGCCGATCCGTCGCACCCGGAAGCCGAGGAACCGCACCTCGGACTGGCTGAACACGAACGCCCGGGTGATGCGCTGGAGCACCGGCATCCGAGCGAAGAGTCTCTTGCGGCGCTCGCTCGAGGGCGCGTCGCCGCGCGGGACGATCCACGGCGCGGTGCGCTGGAAGACGGTCACCGACTTGGCGAACTTCTGCAGCTCCGGGACGAACTGGATGGCAGACGCCCCGGTCCCGATGACCGCGACATCCTTGCCCGCGAGGTCGACGTCGTGACGCCACCGCGCCGAATGGAACCGCGGCCCCGCGAAGGTGCCGAGACCCTCGATCGCCGGCCATTTCGGCTCGATCAGCGGGCCGTGACCCGACACGACGACGTTTGCGGTGATGTCACCGGTGCTCGTCGTGATGCGCCAGAGGGCGGCCGCCTCGTCCCAGTCCGCGCGCTCGAGTTCGGTGCCGAAGCGGATGCGTGAACGCAGCTCGAAGCGGTCGACCACGCCGCGCAGGTAGTCCAGGATCTCGGGCTGGCGTCCATAGCGGAACGCCCAATTCGGGTTGAGCGCGAACGAGAACGAGTACAGGTCGCTGCGGATGTCGCACGCGGCGCCCGGATAGGTGTTGTCGCGCCAGGTCCCGCCGACGTCGTCCGCGCGCTCGATCACAACGAAGTCGTCGATCCCGTGGCGGGCGAGTTGCGCGGCCATTCCGAGACCGGCGAACCCGGTGCCGATGATCGCGACGCGGACGTGCTGGGGGGTGTTCACGCGGGGGCCTCCTCGGCGGTCGTGCGGTGCAGGAAATCAAGAGCCAACGCGGCGAACTCCTGCGGCTTCTCGAGTTGGGGCATGTGCCCGGTGCGTTCGAAAAGGTGCCATTCGGCGTGCGGGAAGACCCGCCGCACCTCGTTCAGCTGGGTGGCGGGCAGAATCCGGTCCTTCTCACCCCAGACCACCAGGGTCGGGATGCCGAGGGGCGCCACCTGCGCGAGCAGGCGCCTGCGCCATCCGGCCTTCACACCACGGAATGATCCGAGCGAGGACGCCGTGTCGCGCAGCACCTTCGTACCGCCGGGCCGCAGCGCCAGGCGCAGCGCGAGCTCGATGCGGTCCTGGGTGACGAGCGACTGGTCCCGGAAGATGCCCTGCGTCTCCATGAGCGCATTCTTGCGGCTGGGGCGGGCGAGGCGTCGACCGACGATGGGGAGGGCGAGGACGCGCAGGGCGATCGTGACCTCCTTGCCGAATCCTGCGGGATCGACGAGCACCAGCGCAGAGACTCGCGTCGGAGCGAGGGCCGCGAGTTGAAGGGCGACCGCGCCACCGAGGGAGTTGCCGACGACCGCGACCGGGCCGGGCTGGGCGATGGCGGCGAGGAAGGCGAGAGCTGCGCGAGCGAGCTTGGTCAGGGTGGTGCGGCCGTCGACCGCCGCCGATTCGCCGTAGCCGGCCAGATCGAGAGCGTAAACCGTGTGCGTCAGGGCGAAGAGGGATTCGACGTCGACCCAGTCCTCGAGGCTGCGTCCGATTCCGTGCAGCAGGAGCACCCCCGGGCCGGATCCGCTGATGCGGTAGCGGGTGCGCCGTCCGCCGACGTCGGCGAAACGGGTCTCGGCTGCGCTGTTCGACACGATTCAGTATGCGACTATTTACTCGCGTTTATCAAACGGGAGGCTAAAATCGTCACATGTCTCCCGTGCGCGTTCCGCAGCAGACCCGGAGTCGTGCCCTCGTGGCGCGGGTACTCCAGGCGGCGAGCGAGCTGTTCGCGAGCGAAGGGTACGAGCAGACCACCACCAACCGGATCGCGGCCGAAGCCGGCGTCTCGGTCGGCTCGCTGTACCAGTTCTTCGTCGACAAGCACGCGATCCTGGATGCCCTGCAGGCCGACTGGGCCGAACGACTCGCTCGCGAACTCGACGTCAGCCTCGACGTGGACGACCTGCGACCGATCCCCGAAATCGTGGATGAGGTGCTCGAGGTGCACGCCCGCCTCAACCGCGAACAACCCGGGCTGCTCGCCGTGCTGCTGACCACGCGAGGTTCCCGGAAGGTGACCTCGGCGCGCGACGCGATCCAGCTGCGGCTCGAGCAGATGATCGCGCGACGGGAACCCGCGATGCCGGAGCCGCAGCGCCGCATCGCCGCAGCGATGCTCATCCACCTGTCTCTCGGTCTCTACACGCTGCCGCGCTCCATCGACCCGGACCGCAGCCTCAGCCGCGCCGAGGTGCGCCGCGCGCTCATCTCCTACCTCGACGAGCTGCACGGCTGATCGGGTCTCGACGAGCTCGACCAACGGACTACCGGAGCGGGTCTCGACGAGCTCGACCAACGGACTACCGGATTGCACGGTAGACGTGTGTAACGTAGGGCATCCGGAGCATCCCGTGGCCGTCGGACACCCGGCCGGCAAGCTCCTGGATCTCGGCGAGCACCGCGGCACGCTCCGATGCGGATGCCGCGATCATCGCGCTGCGGGACGTCGCCAACTGCGCCAACTGTTCCCCGCTGAGCTGCCG
>JALYHS010000238.1 GCA_030776385.1 Actinomycetota bacterium | reverse complement strand
CGTCAAGCGGTCAGTGCCAGGATTTCCTCCTTGGTTTCACCCACCAGTGTGCTGCACGCCCTCGCGCAAGACCGGCGTCATCGACGCATGCTCCCTCATGTTCCCAGCAGGTTTTGCGATGGGCGTGTTGAGGAATCGACCCCAACGGGAGCACGTTGTTACGCGGCAAGCGCCGCCATGTGAGCATCGACGAGCTTCTCCAGGAACTGTTCCCCGTGCGGCAGGGAGTCGGCGCCGTTGACGAGTCGTACCCAGACGGCGTTTTGACACGCCCCGACGAGCGAAATTGCCTGGATTTCAAGATCGGCGCCGTCGCCGATGTGGCCCGCGGCCCGGTGCGCCTCCAAGAAGTCGCGCGCCAGGTTCCAGATCTGCTTCGGGCCGGTGTGTCCGGCGCGATGTGCTGCCGAGTACCGCTCGAACATCGCTCGATCGGAGAGGGCGGCGGCGGCGATGGGCGAACTGGCCTGGTAGTAGGCCATCACGGCGCTCGAGAGCTGGAGGAGCCCGGATCGCAGATCGCCTTGCGGGGCCGCAGCCGTCAGGTGCGAGAGCTCGGCGATCTCGGGGAGACCGAACGACAGTACTGCCGCGATCAGGCCGCCCTTGTCGCCGAAGTGCCGGAAGATCGTGCCTTCGGCGCAGCCCGCTTGAGCAGCGATTCGTTTCGTGGTGAGAGCCGCGACACCGTCTTGAGCGATCAGGAGCGCCGTGGCGTGAAGGATCTGTTCTCGGCGATTCAAGGTCTTCTGTCTTTCGCGATTGACGTTGATCCAAGAGTGGCACATACTTCCCGTATTGAAGTGAGCACTCACTTCAATACCGGTCCTCAACACAGTGGAGTGTGAGACGACACCATGCGAAGCGAAGAAGCTGACGGCATGCACATCGATTGGGATGTGCCGATCACGATGGACGACGGAATCGTTCTGGCCGCTGACGTGTTCCGACCCATTGGCCCGGGCAAGCATCCGGTTCTGATGACATACGGTCCCTACAGCAAGGGCCTTTCGTTCGCCGAAGGCTATCCCGTGCAATGGCGGGCCTTGGTCGATCAGCATCCTGAGGTCGCTGAGGGCACCTCGACTCGCTACGCGAACTGGGAAACGGCGGATCCTGAACGATGGGTGCCGGACGGATACGTGGTGATCCGGATCGACTCGCGGGGTGCCGGTGCCTCTCAGGGCTTCATCGATCCTTTCTCTCCCCGCGAGACCCAGGACTACTACGACTGCATCGAATGGGCGGCAGAACAGCCGTGGAGCACGGGGAGGATCGGCCTCCTCGGGGTGTCGTACTACGCCATGAATCAGTGGCAGGTGGCCGCCATGCGTCCGCCGCACCTCACGGCGATCTGCCCCTTCGAGGGGGCATCGGATCTGTATCGTGACGGCACCCGCCACGGAGGGATGCTGTGCACCTTCTGGATCAACTGGTATCCCCTCCAGGTCATGAACGTGCAGCACGGCCTGGGCGCCACCGGTCGACGGAGCGCGGTCACCGGCGAGCCGATCGCCGGAGACGACATCCTGACGTCCGAAGAAATGGCTCGAAATCGTGTGAATATCCGCGAGGACGAGCTCGCGCATCCGATGCTCGATGACTATTTCGCCGCACGCGTACCGGATCTGTC
This sequence comes from Actinomycetota bacterium, assembly GCA_030776385.1. Lineage (GTDB taxonomy): Bacteria > Actinomycetota > Actinomycetes > Actinomycetales > Microbacteriaceae > Lysinimonas. Next base: position 423 of record JALYHS010000238.1, on the reverse strand, counting down.
CCAGATCGAGGTCCCCGTTCTCTCCTGCGGGAACTGGGGAGGTCAAGGTCTGCACCTCCGTGGGAATATCGAAGGATTCCTCGGCGCCGGCTCGACGCAAAAATGGCTGGAGATGCACGGGCTCGAGCACTGGACCGAGTTCTACACGAATTACGGGGTCGACATTCAGAAGCGCTTCATGGCTCACTTTCTCAAGGACGAGAGCAACGGCTGGGACAGTCAGCCGGCGATCATGATGAAGGCGAGAACCATCGACGGATTCGAGCCTCGAACTGCCACCGAGTGGCCGATTTCCGGCACGGCGTGGACCGAGCTCCATCTCGACACCCATCGTGCAACCCTGGGCGTCGAGACCCCGGCCGCGACGTCGAGCGTGACGTTCACCGCCATGCAGGAGGAAGTCCACTTCTCCACGGCCGCCTT
>JALYHS010000237.1 GCA_030776385.1 Actinomycetota bacterium | reverse complement strand
GCCTTGAGCGGCTCCACCTCGCGGTGGAACAGCTCCTGGATCAGCGCCGGGATGTCGGTCACGAGCGAGAGGAGCGAACGCTTGGGAGCGCCCGTTGAAGCAGCCATGGACTCAGCGGCCGATCAACTGGACTTCGCGGTGCCCGACTTGGCGGCCGCCGACTTCGTCGTGCGCGACTTGACTGCCGACTTCTTGCCTGTCACCTGCGCGACGACCTTCTTCGCACCGTCGAGCGCGAACTCCGCGACATCCGGCGCCTTGTCTTTCACGAACGCCTCGGCGGTGTCGACCTGCTTCTGAACGCGCGGGTCGTTCCAGAGCTTGGAGGCCGTCTTCTTCAGCGACTCGTAGCGCTGGCGACCTGCGCGAGTGCCGAGCACATAGCCGACGCCCAGTCCCGTGACGAAGAGGATCTTGCCTTTCATGGAACGCTCCATTCCTTGATGGCTGATCGGTCCAGCCTAGCCCTCGGCCCCCCGGCTGCCGCTCGACCGATCCTCGGCCAACAGCGCCTCGGCTTCCGCCTCGGCCTGCCCGATCACGGCAGCCAATCCGGTGCCCGCACCAGCCTCGCCTACGTAGTGCATTCCGTCAACGGCATGCGTTCGAGGTGCAGCCCGTTCCCAGGTGATGGCTGCCGTATCCATGATCCTGCCGACGGGCATTCCCAGCAGTGTGGCAGCGTCCGCGGGCGCCCGATCGAGCGCAGGACCGCCGTCTTCGCCGTCGGGAGTCGCGTCGTATGACAGCCGGAGCGCGTGCAAACCCCCGCTGCGCTCGGCCAACCATGGCCACTTGACCGTCAGGTGGGTGAGAGCGCGCGCGCTGACGCCCGGAGCGCCCTCGGCGACCAGAACTCCCGTCCCGCGAGGGGCGGAATCCAGTTCGGGCTGTTCGACCACGAGCGTGACCAGCGTGATACGCCGAGGGGCGCCGGCACCGTCTGCTGACGCGGGCTCGTCCCCGATCCCCGCCGCGGCCACCAGGACCTCCCCGACGAGCCGTTCGCCGCCGAGAGTGAGCCCGTTGGGCGTCACTTCGTCGACCGACGAGTTCAGCCGCACGTCGACGCCGAACCGTTCCAGGTCCGCCACGAGTTCGTCGACCAGGCGGACGATCCCGCCGCGGATGCCCGCCACCTGAGAACCGGCAGGAGCGTCTGCCCGCATCCCGCGGACGGCGTGCATCAACGAGCCGTCGCGCAGCAGCGCCGCACGCAAGCCGGGCACGGCGCGATCAAGAGGAAGCTCGTCCGCGCTCATCGAGTGCACCCCCCGCACCACCGGACCAACAAGCTGATCGACGACGGCCGATCCCATTCGTCGCCGGACCAGCTGGCCGATGGTCGTCGATTTCGAGCCGATCAGCGACGGCAGCAGCAACTCGAGCTGCGCCCGCATCGCCGCGCGGATACCGATCGCATCGATGACGTCCTGCGCGAGCGCGACGCCGGGAATGCCGAGCACGCTCGTTGCGGGCAGCGGCTTGGCCGTGCCGTCGGCACGATAGAGCCACGCAGGCAGGTCCGCCGGGGAAACGATGTCGTCGCCAAGACGCAGGCGCGCAGCGAACTCGGCCACCGTCCCCCCTCGGGTGGCGAACGACTCGGCCCCGGCATCCAGATCGATGCCGCCCACAGTATGTCGCGCCACCTGGCCGCCCAGACGACCCGAAGCCTCGAGCAGCGTGACGTCGCGGCCCCCCAGCACGAGCCGTCGCGCGGCGACCAGCCCCGCGATCCCACCGCCGACCACGAGGACGCGACCAGCAGCTCCCGCGGAGGCCATCAGCCGCGCTCGTGCACGAGTTCGACGATCCTGGTCAGCACGTCGGGATCCGTGTCGGGGGGAACGCCGTGTCCGAGGTTGACAACGTGCGCGGGGGCCTTCGCGCCGCGTTCGAGCACGTCGAGCACGTGCGCCTCCAGCGTCGCCCACGGTGCAGCAAGCAGAGCGGGGTCGATATTGCCCTGCAGCGGCACCTTGCCATCGAGCTTCTCGTTGGCCTCGTCGAGCGGCAGCCTCCAGTCGACGCCCACCGCATCGGCCATCCCGGCCATCAGGTCGAGGACGGCGGCGCTGTCAACCCCGAAATGGATGCGCGGCACCGTGAGTCCGCGCAGCGCGCTGAATGCCCGTTCCGAATGCGGGGCGACCCGGCGCTGGTAGTCCCGCCGCGAGAGCGACCCGACCCACGAGTCGAAGAGCTGCGCCACGCTGGCGCCGGCCTCCACCTGCGCTCGGATGAACATCCCGGTCACGTCGGCGCACCAGTTGAGCAGGGCAGCCCAGCTGTGCGGGTCGGTGTACATCATGGTGCGGGCGCGCAGCTGGTCCTTGGACGGTCCGCCCTCGACCAGGTACGAGGCGAGCGTGTACGGCGCGCCCCCGAAGGCGATCAGCGGCGTGCTCCCGAGCTCGGCCACCGTCCGCGCGACGGCCTCCCGGATCGGGTCGAGCGCTGCCGGGTCGAGCGGCGGGAGCCGCAGCACGTCGGAGGCTGAACGGATCGGGTCGTCGATCACAGGGCCGCGGCCGGCCACGATGCGCACATCCAGCCCGGCGAGCTTCACCGGCACCACGATGTCGCTGAAGAACACGGCGGCATCGACCCGGTGTCTGCGCACCGGCTGCAGCGTGATCTCGCTGGCGAGCTCGGGGGTGAGGCAGGCATCCAGCATCTCGGTCCCGACCCGCAACGCGCGGTACTCGGGCAGCGATCGGCCCGCCTGACGCATGAACCACACCGGGCGCGTCTCGGGCTTGTCGCTGCGCAGAGCCCGCACCAGTGGGGAGCTCGCCGTCCGGCCATCCCGCAGCGGGTGGGTGGGACTCAGGGGCGAATCACGGGGAAGCACCCCTCCAGGCTAGGCGCGCAGCCGTGCATCACCCGAATGTCACCCCGCTCACGGCACATTGCCGACCCAACCACGCTTAAGATAAAGGGTGCTCTTGTGCGTGACGGCGAGTCACCGCACCACCGACTTCGCCCTTCTCGATCGCGTGTCCCGCGAGGTCTCGTCGACCGCGGCGGACCTGGTGGCCTCGAGCGACGCCGTGCGCGGGGCCGTCGTGCTCGCCACCTGCAACCGCTTCGAGGCCTACGTCGATGTTGACGATGCCGTCGTGGATGATGCTGCCGACGCCCCCGTCGAGTTCTCCGAGCTGGTGTTCGCGGCTCTCGCCCGCTCGGTCGGCGAGGACGCGGCGACTCTCCGTGCGTCCGCCGAACTGCTGCACGGCGAACGCGCCGTGCGTCACCTC
>JALYHS010000236.1 GCA_030776385.1 Actinomycetota bacterium | reverse complement strand
CTCGTCGGCCCCGAGCTCGTCGGCGTCGAGATCGCGCACGTCGAGGAATCGCGGCATCCGAGTCGGAGCGGTGCGTTCCGCGATCGCCGCTCGCAGGAGCGCCGCGTTGACCGGGTCGGCCAGGCCGCTGAAGGGTGTGAGCCCGTTCCGCTCGCGCCCGAGGACGAAGCGCCTCTGCCTGCGCAGTTCTTCTTCGCGGGGCTCGGCGCCGTCGGGATCGAGCCGCTCGCGCCAGGCTCGCGCCTGGACGGCCACGAAGTCGGCGGTCTCGGACTCCGCGGTGACCACAAGGTGGGCTTCGGCGATCTGCAGCTGTTCGACCGTGGCGGTGCGGGACGCCTCGGTGAGGTACCGAACGACTGCCGCCGCGGCATCCACTCCCATGCGTCCGGATGTCAGAGACTCGGCGACGAGTGCGAACTCGGCGGGCAGCACCTCGCCCGTGAGGGTGGTGCGCGAGGCCAGTGCCCGCCCGACACGGACTCGGCGGCCCGCCTCGCCCGCCGACACTCGGGTGATCTGCTCGACCAACGCGGAGCCGGTCTGGCACCCGTGCTGACGGCTCAGCGACGCGTCGCCCAGCTCGCGGCGCGAGCGAACATCGACCTCGGCTGCGGCGCTGACCCGCAAGGCATCGACGAGTCGCCCGAGCTGCTCGACGGAATCCAGGTGTTCGCAGAGTTCCTCATCCGAGAGCGCTTCAACACCCGCCGACGACGACCCGAGAGCGCTCGACAGCGACTCGAGAAGGGTGTCGGTGGGGGCCATGAGACGAGTCTCCCAGGGGCATCCGACGGAGTAAATATGCTGATCAGATCGGTGTATAAGTCACCAAGGGCTGGCCTGTGGAGGACAGGAGAGGAGGAGGTTCCATTAGCTGGCGGCCACCGCACCACCGGTCGGACTCGCGACCGCACCATCCGCCGGCCTGCTGGCATCGCACAGGTGCACGATCAGGACGATCACACCCGCGATCGGCAGCAGGAGCCAGAAGAGTTCGCTCCAGTTGCGACCCGCGTCCCGGAGGCGTCGGACGGTCACCGCCAGGGTCGGCAGCAGCACCGCGATGCTCCAGACGCTCGCGAAACTGAGGTAGCCGTACACGCTGCCGCCCGTCGCGCCCGCCTCGAACATGCGGCCGGACATCACGCCGCTCGGCCCGTACATCGCCCCCGAGATCGGCACGCTGAGCGCGTTGAGCGCGGCACTCACGAGCGCCGAGAAGAGCGCGAACCACCAGAACTCCGGACGGCTTGCGCGCCCGCCGAAGTCGGCGTACTTGCGGAAAACGGTCTTGATGGATTCGAAGAAGGTCATACGTCAACTCAAGCGGCCGCGCCGCGAGGGCGGCAGTGCCGAAGGGCCCGCCGTCGACTCCGGGGAGAGGCCGACGGCGAGCCCCGCTTCGAAAACCCCTACGGCAGGTAGCGCTGCACGAACTCGAGGGCGGTGTCGGCGACCCCGCGCCATCCGGAATCAATCGTCAACGAGTGACCGCGACCGGGGATGATTGCGAGCTCGGTCTCGCCCGGATTCTTCTTCTGGATCTTGTACTCGTTTTCGACGACGGCGACCGGCACCGTGTGGTCGAGTTCCCCCGCGATGAGGAGGAGCGGCCCGCGCTCGTGGTTCTCGGTGTCGACCGCGGTCTCGGCGAAGGGGTTGAAGTTCGCCGTCGCTGCCTGGAAGATCGGCACGCCCGAGGCCGGCACGTGGTACTTCTCGTACAGCGCCTTCCCCTCCTCCACAGGCAGGGTGTTCGACCATCCGTACGAGAACTGCTCGAAGGTGAGCGTGACGCCGTGCTTGGTGTGGTTGAACTGGAGCAGGGCAGGAGCCCCGGCCTTGAGAGCAGATACCGGCAGCGCCGTCACACCCTTGAACTGTGCTGGGTCGATGGCGACCGTGACGGCTCCGAGCCCCTCGCCGGCGAGCTTCTGCGCGATGAGCCCGCCGAAGCTGTGCCCGATAAGAACGGGGGACTGGTCGAGCAGCGCGATCGCCTCCGCATAGTGTTCGGTCACCTGCTTCACCATCTTGCCGGCGAAGGCATCGGGGTGGGCGAGGCTCTCCTCGACGGTGGCGGGGTCATCAGGCCAACTGGGCGCGAGCGTCGCGTAACCCTCGGCCTCAAAGAGCTCGCGCCACGGCTGCCAGCTGCTCGACAGCAGCCACAGTCCGTGCACGAACAGAACGGGCGTCTTGCCCGAGGCGTTGGCGACCGCGATCTCGGCGAGTTCGACCTCGGTGAGGGTGCTGGAGGCAGTGGCGGAGCCGGCGCCGGTGGTGTCGGACATGGTGGTTCCCCGTTCATCGTGCATCTGGGAGCTGGATGTCGCGGAGGTGCTGCCCACCGGGCTGCTGAGGTTCGCGGAGGAGGGCGCTTCCGGGCTCAGCATGCTCTCAACCGGCGCTGGGGGAAAGACGGCGGGTTGGGGGACTCATCTGCTTGCTGCCGAGGAATACTCGTGCCATGGGGATTCGAGCAGACGACGTGCGTTTCGCTGAGCGTGACTTCATCGGGGCGCTGGGCATCGCGGCGGCGGTTGGAGCGATGATCGGCGCGATCACAGGTGGCATCATCGCCGGATATTCCTGGCTGATCGGCGCCGCGGTCGGAGGGATGGTCGGCGGATTCGTCGCGCTGTTCGCCGCAGGCGGTGCCGCCATCGCCCATGCGGTACTCCGCTCTCGCGGAACGCGGCGCGCTCGCGCTTTCGTGGTCGGCGTGTCGCTTGGCGCAGCTGTCCCGCCTCTTGCGGCGGTTGCGCTGCTCAACGCCGGTTCGCTCTCCAGCGGTCTTCCGGAGGCGCTGCCACCGACGGTCGTCTCCGTCGCGGTCGTCTTCGCATTGACGACCATACCGACGGCTGTGTTCGTCTGGCTATCCTTTCGACGCCGCGCCGCGCGTCCAGCAGTCGTGCCCGCTCGTGATGAGCAGAGGATTCTGTGATGCGGCCGATCAGCGCGATACCCGCGACATCCTGACGCCTGCACTCCTCCCACCCGCTCAGCCTCCTCTGCTAGCATCTGAAGGTTGCCGTCCAACGGCCGCGGAGAAAGAGAGCCGCTCCATCAGGGGGTAGGCGCCGCGCAACGAACAGAGAGGGGATCCCATCTATGGCACTCGAACAAGACGTCAAGAAGGCGATCATCGACGAGTACGCTACCCATCCCGGTGACACGGGTTCCCCTGAAGTGCAGGTCGCAATGCTGACCCGCCGTATCAAGGACCTCACCGAGCACCTCAAGGAGCACAAGCACGACCACCACTCACGTCGTGGTCTGCTGCTCCTGGTTGGGCAGCGTCGTCGGCTGCTCGGATACCTCCAGGACATCGATATCGCGCGCTATCGCTCGCTGATCGAACGCCTGGGACTCCGCCGCTAGTCGATTTCACCCTGCCGATTCATTCGGCAGCTGAGTCCCGCTGACTACGCGAACTCTTGCGAACGGGCCGTCATCCTCCGGGGTGGCGGCCCGTTTCGGTTTTTCCGGCTCCGAACGATGCCATACCCTCGGGCTATGTCAGAAGCACAGCAGGATGCCAAGAAGCCTGCGGGCACCGTCGCCGAACTCGAGCTCGAAGTCGCTGCCCTTCGGGCCGAGGTCGAGCAGTTGACCGCTGTCAATTCGGGGCTGAAGCGCGAGATCAATCGGGCCAAGTTCGGCGGGCGCGGGCGCTAGGTTTCGGCGCCGTGGTAGTGACGCTCGGTTCCGACGCTGCTCACCCAGCAGCTGTCGTTGCGCGCCAGACGAACTGAGCCGCCGCGCTGCTGCTACGCCTTCGGCCTGCGGTTGAAGCGGACGACGCCCTGGATGCCGCGGGCCAGTCCCAGCAGGAACAGCAGCGCGCCGGCGAAATACACCAATACGGGAGCGTTCAGCACGTAGACCACGGCGGCCACGAGCAATCCGAGCACTGCGACGCCGAAGCCCATGATCATGGCCGAGCCGCCGGGGGCAAGTCGTCCGCCCGCCGGAGGATCTGCGGGCGCGCCGCCGACCGTGGCGGACGTTGCCGCCGGGGCACCGTCGGGGTTCGGCTGCGCCGGGTCAGGGATCGGGGTCGGTGAGTCGGCAGCATCCGGAGACGGCGGCAGCAGCGGGGAGCCCGGCAATAGCGGGGTCCCGGGGAGCAGTGGCGAGCCGGGCAGCAGCGGAGTACCGGTCACCGGAGGTGATTCGGTAAGCGGCGATGGCTCCGCAAGCGGCGATGGCTCCGCAAGCAACGGTGTCTCCGCAAGCAACGGTGCGTCCGCAGACAAGGCTGGCTCGGGAAGGAGCGGCGTGCCCGGGAGAAGCGGCGTGCCCGGGGGAATTGGACTTCCCGATGGCGGCGTCCCGTACGCGGCGGTCGCCTCGGGGTGGGCAACCGGCGTGTATGTGACGGGAGCGGCCGGAATGCCGGACGGCGCGGCGGGGGTCGGCGGCGTGTCCATGCCGAGCGGAGGCGTGGTCGGCGGGAAAGGGGGCGGCCCGTCGGAGGGAGCGGAGGAGACCGGGGGGACCTCGGGGTCGCCCGGGAAGGCCGGGGACACCGGGGGAGTCGGGGGCACGGGAGGCACCGAGGAGACGGGGACGACACCCGGAACGGGAGCCTCCTCAGCCGGGGTATACGGCGCCGGCGAGATCGGCGGCGCGTAAGCAGGGATATTCGGTGCGGCCGTCGGTTCGGGCGCGGCAGATTGCTCGGGCGACGGGGACGCGAGGGGCGCCGAGGGTTCCGGGTATGCGGGAGATTCCGGCGCGGCGAACGACTCCGGCGCCGAGCCGACCTCGGGGAGGGCCGGCTCCACAGGGAGGGGCGGCTCGGGTGCGGCAGACCAGGGCGCGGCGGGCTCCGGCGAGCTGAGCGGCTCGGGTGCCGTTGGCAGCGGCGGGACGTACTCGTTCGTGACGGGCGGCAGCGGCGGAACGTACTCGGGAGGCGCAAAGGTCTGCGGGGCCGTGACCGGGGAGGACTCGGATGCTGCGAGGGCATCCGTCGGGGCGGAGAAATCGGGCACGGGCTCGAGTTCATCCTCGATGGTGGTCGCGGGCGCGGGCGCGGCCTCGGCCTCGGGTGCCTCGGTCGGCGTGACCGGAGGCACTGCGAGGTGTGCGGGAGCGGACTCGGGATCCGAGAAGGAGTCCGCGACAGGGGTGAGGTGCGCAGCCTCGGAGGCGAAGGGGGGTTCGGACGCGAACGGCGGCTCGAGTGGGGCGGCGAGCAGCGGATAGGGCGCCGGCTCGTTCGGAAGGTCGTGCACCGGCGGGACCATCGGGCTCGAGGTCACGGGGAGGGCGACCGTTGGGGTGACCGGCGCCGGGGCGACGGCTGGCTCGACGGAGTCCGGAAGCGCGGGCTCCGGCGGTGCGGCATACGCCGGCGGCTCCGGCGCGGAGAAGCTG
>JALYHS010000235.1 GCA_030776385.1 Actinomycetota bacterium | reverse complement strand
CGGCACGTCGCGGCGAAACCCGCTCATGACCCGGTGACGGACGATCTCGTGACGGTCCCAGGTCCGGAGGATGATCTCGAGCGGCTGGACCGGGGTCAGGCGCTTCGTAGCGCGCTCGACGCCCTACCTCAGCAGCAGGCCAGAGTGTGGGTCCTTCGACAACTCGGCAACTACAGCTACGACGAGATCGCGACCGAACTCGACATCCCGGTCAGCACCGTCCGCGGTGCGCTCGTCCAGGCGCGAAAGCGCATCCTCCACGCGATGGGAGGCGAGCCATGACCGACCCGGACACCGTGCTCGGCCTAGAACCTGACGACCTCGACGGCCACACCATCGACGAACTCGAGGACTACCTCGAACAGGGCCGCAGCCCAGCGAACCCGTCCATCGACAACTCCCCAGCCTGCCAGATCGCGTTGAACGCGCTGCAACGCCTCAACAACGCCGCCCGGGCCCTGCTCGACCCCAGCTTCGTCGATTCCCACTCCGACGACGACTGGATCGCCAGCGCCATCACCAGGATCTCCTTCGAGGCCCGCACCGGGCGCCGCTTCCCCATTCCCCCCATCAGCCCCGACCTCGATGCAACCGTCACCGAAGGAGCCCTCCGCGGACTCATCCGGGCAATCGGCGACGCCCTCCCCGGCATCCTCACCGGCGCCGTACACATCGACACGGACGACCACACCGGTACCGCGGGGGTGCGCATCGACATCGCGGTCATCTACGGCCACCCCATCGGCAACGCAATCAGGGACCTGCGCGCAGTGCTGACCCGCGTGCTCCCGGACCATGTGCCATTCGACCTCGATCGCATCGACATCCGCGTCGTCGATGTCCTCGATCTGCGCATCCGAGGCCACAACCCATGACCACTCCCACGCCGGAAGCACTGACCGCCGCCATCGTCGCTCTCCCCGGCGTTCACGGGGTCTTCCCCACCCGACCCATCAGCGCTCTCGCGCTCACGCTCGTCACCAACCGCCGAGTGGACACCACCGCGCTCATCGACCTGACCGCGACCGAAACGAGCGCGGTCGTGCACGCGCGACTCGCCCTCGACCGGACCACCCCCACCGTGCAGACCCTCCTCGACGTGCGCTCCGCACTCCTGTGCCAGCTCCCCTGCCGCACACTCGAACTCCACGTCGAGATCGCCTACATCGACTGACAAGTCGTCTAACCAAACGTTCAATTAGCGAGGGACATCGCAGCCGCCAGCCGTCAGATCTGCGAGAGCCTCAAGGGAGTCGGCCAGAAACGATGGTCTGCGACCTTTGTTTCGGCCGAGTGTTTCTGACCGACCGAAACGAGTCAGGATCTCCGACCGGCCGCCTGTTGCGTCGCAGGTCGTGCCCCGTCGATCTATCTGTCGATTAGGTGGTGCGGTAGCGGGACGCGAGCTGGGGTGACTGGCCGTTGAATGCGGCGAGGTCTGCAGGTGTGCGACCAGGCGGTCCTCGAAGTGGGTCGCGATGCCGTCATAGGTCAACGCGCCCATCGCAGATCACCATCCTCGTGGCGAGGTCGATCTCCTCGACCGGCAACTTCGCTAGCGGTGGACATCGTGGCACAAGAGCATCTGTCGACATGTTTGCTCGGCCGAGGACGCAGTGGTAGACGCCCCATTCCTTGCGGGCCGAGCACGCAGCCCGGCTGTCAGGGCACCGAGCCGGCAACGTGTGCGGCGGTGATGGGCAGGATGCTTCCTTCCGCCCCCGGAGTCCCGGGGTCCCAGTGGTGGGGGGGGTGTGGAGGTGGGTCGGCGGCGGCGGAAGGCGGCGCCGTTGGTGCCGGGGTCGCCGATATGACGTTGTTCCAGCCCAGCTCCTCGCCGATGGCGTGGATCGCGGCGAGCTGGCTAGCGTTTTTAATTGACGCCGAGCTGGCTCGGCGAGGTGATCAGCACGGTGTCGGCGGACTCGAGCGCGACGTCGTTGCGGAGTTGCTCGATGAGCTGCTCGGCCCCGTACTGGGAGAAGAGGTCGTCCCGTCGGAATAGTTCGGCGACCCCGGCCCTGGCTCCCGCGAGCTCAAATTGGGTGCGCTTCATCCCGTGAGGACGGACACGACCTGCAGCTGGAACGCTTTCACTCACCTTGATCGCGAGCTGCGCCACCTCTTCT
>JALYHS010000234.1 GCA_030776385.1 Actinomycetota bacterium | reverse complement strand
GTTATCAGGACCACCCTCACCTCCTGCCGCACGGACGACGAGTGGGTGGCGGCGCTCAAAATGCACCCGGGCGCTGGTTCGCTGACGACGTACACGACCAAGGATGCGGACCAGTTCCTTGCAATCGTGTGCTTGGGGTCGAAGGCGGATCTCTCTACTCCCATCTGCACAGAGGCGTCGAAGAACGGACTGCTCAGCCACTGACGGCAGTCTCGCGCTCCGGAGGCGTCAGGAGGCCGACTGCTGTGGTGAGCGCCGTCGGCAGCGCAACACGCTTCTCCACATCGCACACAGAGAATCTCAAGGTCGTGCTGAGGCGGAACTGCATCGCTGAACATCATTCGCGTGCCTCGGTTCGACTCGTCCTCCTGAGCCGCTGGTGGCAGCCTGCTTCGAACTCGATCGGTGTCAGCCGGCCGAGCGCTCGCTGTCGTCGACCGCGGTGGTGGGTCGCCTCCATCCAGGTCACGATCGCCGGCCGCAGCAGCTCCCGGGTGGCCCAGCGTCTGCGGTCGGGCACGTTCTTCTGCAGCAGCGAGAAGAACGCTTCCATGACTGCGTTGTCAGCGCAGGCGCCCACACGTCCCATCGAGCCGCGAAGCGTGGTCGCGCTCGCGCTCCCGAGCGACACCGAGTACGGCCTCTTGGACTACGTGCTCACGAAGAACCAGCCCGGGCACAACGCCTTCTCGAGCGCCTCGACACGGGCATGATGGGGATCGATGTCGGGGTGATCTCGAACGCCGCAGCGCCCCTCGGCGCGTGAAGCAGTCAGGGCGGGGCGGGGCGGGGCGCCACAGGGCATCCACGAATATCGGTCGAAGAAGTACACCCTGATCCCCTCCTGACCCAGCAAAGGAACGAGACCATGAGCAGCTACAGCGTCGTGAACCCAGCCAGCGGCAAGGTCGTCGCCGAGTACCCCCTGATCGCCGATGACGATCTGGACGCCACGATCGCTCGAGCCGACGAGGTCCACCGTCGCTGGTCGCGCAGCACCACGGTCGAGGAGCGCGCGGCGCTCGTTCAGCGCGTTGCGGACCTCCATACCGAGCGCCGGCAGGAGCTCGCCGAACTCGTCGTGCTGGAGATGGGGAAACCGATCGAGCAGGCCCTCGGTGAGGTCGACTTCAGCGCCGAGATCTATGGGTTCTACGCGCGGAACGCGGTCGACTTCCTCAAGGACCAGCCGATCAAGCTGGCCGGCGGGGAGGGAACCGCTGTCATCCGGCGTGCCTCGATCGGTGTGCTGCTGGGGATCATGCCCTGGAACTTCCCTTGTTACCAAGTGGCCCGGTTCGCCGGCCCAAACCTCGTAAACGGCAACACGATCCTGCTCAAGCACGCGCCGCAGAACCCAAGGACTGCGTTGGCGCTCGAACAGCTGTTCATGGACGCTGGTTTCCCGGAGGGCGCGTACTCGAACCTCTTCGCCTCGAACGAGCAGATCGAGACGGTGATCGCGGACCCGCGCGTGCAGGGCGTTTCGCTGACCGGCTCCGAGCGAGCCGGCTCCGCGGTCGCCGAGATCGCCGGCCGCCACCTGAAGAAGGTCGTCCTGGAGCTCGGCGGCTCCGACCCGTTCATCCTGCTCAGCACCGACGACCTCGATGCGACCGTCGAGGCTGCGGTCTCCGCGCGGCTCGACAACAACGGGCAATCCTGTAACGCGGCCAAGCGCTTCGTCGTCATCGACGAGCTCTACGACGCGTTCCTCGAGAAATTCGCCGCGGCGTTCACGGCGGTGACGCCAGCCGACCCGACGGCCGAGTCAACGGTGCTCGGACCGCTCTCGTCCATAGCGGCCGCCGACCGGCTCGCCGGACAGCTGGAAGACGCTGTTTCGTCGGGAGCCCGCATCGTGGCCGGGAACGAGCGCAAGGGGACCTTCTTCTCGCCAGTCGTGATCACCGACGTCACCCCAGAGAACCCGGCCTACCGCGAGGAGTTCTTCGGCCCGGTCGCCGCCGTCTACAAGGTGCACGACGAGGACGAGGCTGTGAAGCTGGCGAACGACACTCCCTTCGGCCTCGGCTCCTACGTGTTCACAACCGACCCGGACCAGGCTGACCGTGTTGCGAACCGCATCGAGGCGGGCATGGTCTACGTGAACCTCGTGCTTGCGGACAGCGCCGAGCTACCGTTCGGCGGGGTGAAGCGCTCTGGCTTCGGCCGCGAGCTCGGCAGCCTCGGAGCGGAGGAGTTTCTCAACAAGAAGTTGATCCGCACCGCATGAGCGCGCCAGCACGCCGGCCCGCGGAGGATCGGCCGGCGAGGAAGCGCCTTTGGACCAGAACGACATCGTTCGCGGCACCGGCTGAGGGCCGACATCCGCGACGGGTCCGTCGGCTGGGTGTGCTGCCGAGGGACGCGGGTTGCGGTGTGATTCGTTGGTAGCCGTGCGAAGACCTCCCGGTCGGGGCGGAGTTGTCTAGGTTCCGCGATCGACCAGGAGGTCTTCGTGGCTCACGCTGATGCTGCTCTGACGCCCGTCCAACGTGGTCGCCTCGCCCGCAAGGTCGTCGATGATGGCCCGTTGCGGCAGCGGCGGACTACTTCCGCGTGTCAACGCGGACGG
>JALYHS010000233.1 GCA_030776385.1 Actinomycetota bacterium | reverse complement strand
ACCCCAAGGGCGGTGCGCACAAGACCACCGCGACCCTGCTGCTCGCCGCGACCTTCGGCATCCACCGCGGCGGCTACGTGCTGGCGTGGGACAACAACGAAACGAGAGGCACGCTCGGCTGGCGGGTGGGAGACGCGCCCCACTCCCGCACCGCGGTTGACCTATTGAACGACCTGAACCGGTTCGGCGACTCGGGCGTGCAGCGGGTAGGGGACCTCGACCGTTACGTGCGCAACCATCGTCAGACCGAGTTCGATGTGCTCGCATCCGACGAGGACGCGGCCGCCTCGTCGACCATCGACGCCCTCGCGTTCCGCCGCCTGCACTCGACGCTCTCCCGGTTCTACCGAGTGATCGTCGTCGACACGGGCAACAACATGCGCGCCTCGAACTGGGCCGCTGCCGTGGATACCGCGGATCAGCTCGTGATCGTCTCCACCGAGCGTGAAGACACCGCGGCATCCGCCGCTTGGCTGATCGACGGGCTGCGCGAAAAGGGGCACGAGGGAAAGGTTCGGAACGCGGTCACGGTACTCGCCGCTCCAGCACAGCAGAGCGACCCGGTTCTCGCGCGTCGACTCGACCACCACTTCACTCAGCTCACCCGCGCAGTGCTGCACGTTCCGTACGACCCGGCGCTCGACGGCGGCGGCCCCATCGCGTTCGACGCCCTCTCCCGCAAGACGCGAGAGGCGTGGCTGGAGGTCGCCGCCACCATCGCCGACGGCATGTAAGGCAATCTGGACCGGGCGTCGCCCACGAGCCGTAGGCAGGTCGTCGGTGGTCGAGTCCTCGCGCTGTTCGAAGCGTCACGCGGCCCGATTCGCAAGAGCGCAGCGCCGGACGCCGAGTTCTAGTACAGGTCGTCGCCAAGAACGAGGCCGAAGCGCTGCATGAGGTCGGGAACGGTTTCGGGCGCCATCTCGAGTCCGTAGCGCTGACTGAGCGCGGCGAGCTCCTCCGGGTCTGCTTTGAGCACACCGCCCATCGCGACGAGCTCCGCAAAGAACCCCTCGAAGCCCGCGGGGGAAATGATCTCGAGGAGCCGGCAGGGCTCATCGCCGGCGTTCCAGAACGTGTGCCATTGGTCGCGCGGCTTGTGAACCAGATCACCGGGGCCCGCCTCGACGACGTCGTCGCCAAGCAGCGCGCCCATGCGCCCCTCGAGGATGAAGCTGTACTCGTCCTCCCGGGTGTGGCGGTGCAGCGGTGCCGCCAGAGCGCGAGACGACATCAGATGCTCGACGAGCGCGAAGCGCTGCTGGGCCTCGGGCCCATCCATCATGAATCGGACGCCTATCGAGCCGAGGAACCCGACTGCACCGTCGGTCGGTCGGACGATCTTCGTAGTGATGACGCTCATGGTAGTGTCCCTTTCACGCGACGGTGCTGTCGCGCCAAATGTAGCGAGAGGTTTCCCGATTTGTCAAGCATTAGTGAGACGCACGCGTCCGACGAAAAACGTCCGTATCGCATGAAAGCCCGCGCCGAGCAGCAGGACGACACCCGCAGGCGAATCACGGAAAGCGCAGTGGCGCTGCACGGCAGTGTCGGCCCGGCGAAGACGTCCATGAGCGCGGTCGCTCAGCACGCCGGTGTACGGCGCTCGACCCTCTACCGTCATTTCGCCGACGAGGCGGCGCTGTTCGTCGCGTGCTCCAGCCACTGGGCAGTGCAGCATCCGCTGCCAGACCCCACTGCGTGGGCGGCGGTCGATGACCCCGCCGAACGCCTGCGCCGCGCACTCACTGAGCTGTACGCCTACTACGACGGCGGGGAGGACATGCTGGCCAACCTGTTCCGCGACTTCGACCTCGTCGATGTCGTCCGCGAGCACTTCTCCCCGTTCCTCGCCTACCTGAGCGGCGCGCGGGACGTGCTGCTGGCCGGCCGCGGGCGCCCGTCTCGCCTCACCCGCGCTGCGATCGGGCACGCCGTGACGTTCGCGACGTGGCGGTCGCTGAGTCGCGAACAGGGTCTCCCACAGCGCGAGGCGGTCGCCCTGATGTGCGAGCTCGTTGCCAACTCGGCCATCGCCTCCTGAGGCCATCGGCGACCTGGTGACGCGGGCCCCGTGCTGCGCGAACCGCGTCTCGTCGGCGTCGACACGAGCCAGAGCCCTCGGGGTGTCATTGCGTCGAGCAACGACAGGTGCGGTGAGGCGAAGGCTGTTGTCGTTTTCTGGATCCGGCGCGGACCACCTTGGGGCTGAAGCCTCAATTGATGGCCGGCAGGGTCAGGTAGAGCGGGTGTACTCGGTGGAACGCAACGGGACACGATCCAACGCGAATCTCCCAATTCAGAGCCACCTCATGTGATGCGAATCACCCCATGAGAAATCGTTTGAGGCGGCGTCTGCAAGTGCTGAGCACGCACTCCGGAAGATGCGCTGGCAATCGCCGAGACGGCGAGCACGATCACCCCGGCCACGTTCCACCCAGGCCAGGCCCTCGAGCGGGAACCGCTGCGCCACGGTGGTAACGCGCAATGCCAGACGCCACGCCGCAAGCTCAGGAGAAGGACGGGGCGCGCGAAGGGAGGTTGCGTGACGTATCATCCACCGATGCGGCCCGTCAACGTCCTGGCGGGTCCCCCGACAGGCTCGTCAAGGGTGCATACCCGCGCAGGTGTCACCAGCATCCACCGCGCTTCAGCACCGGACTACCGCGTGCTCCTGGTGGATTCTCGCCGGGACGGTTTACCTCCTCGGACCGAGGACGCAATCGCGGCTGACCTCGGCCGGATGGGGCTGAAGGTCGATCTGGATGCGATCAGCGACCCCCGCAGCATCCTGCGGGTGCTGAAGGTGCACCCGCATGCGCTCGATGGCTACGACGCCGTGGTCGCCATCGCACCGCTTCGCGCGGACCGGCGAGGATCGTTTCGAGCGCTCACCCAAGTCCTCCGGAGGGTGAGCGCTCGCACGGCGACCTTGCTCGTCGACCATCAGGCGAGGACCGCCGAGGATGGACCTGTGAGTCCGGACGCCGCGACTCGGTCACCCGCCCACAGACTGCTGCTCCCGGGGGCCTCGGGGCCGATCAGCGCGGCTCATCAGATCAGTGCAACTCTCCGCGTCATCCTCGATGAGCTGCAGGAGCTGCCGCCGGCATCGGACGCCCTCCCCACTGCTGCATCGAAGCTTCGAG
>JALYHS010000232.1 GCA_030776385.1 Actinomycetota bacterium | reverse complement strand
CCTCGCGACCGCGCTGAAGACCAGCAAGAAGCTCGGGCTGGAGGGCGTCATGGCCAAGCGCCGCGACAGCCCGTACCGCGAAGGCAAACGCAGCCGCGACTGGATCAAGCTGAAGCACACGCTCACGCAGGAGGTCGTCGTCGGCGGCTGGCGGCCCGGCAACGGTAATCGCGCCGACAGCGTCGGTTCCCTGCTGGTGGGGGTCCCGGATGCTGGCGGCCTGCGTTATGTCGGACGTGTCGGCACTGGCTTCACCGACCGCCAGCTTGCGGAACTCCGCATCCGGCTCGACGGTCTGGCACGGAAGACCGCTCCCCTCCTGGACGTGCCCAGTGCGGACGCACGCGACGCGCACTGGGTCACCCCGAGCCTGGTCGGCGAGGTGGAGTTCGCCGAGCTCACCGCGGACGGGCGTCTTCGTGCTCCGGCGTGGCGGGGCTGGCGCCCGGATAAGAATCCGTTGGACGTGATTCGGGAGATTCCCTAGCGGGAGCTCCAGCGGGACCTGCAGCGTCCGCGGCCGCGCGGCGACGCCGACGCCGCACCCGCCACGCCGCAAGCACCGCCACAAGCACAGCGGTCGGAATGAGAATCAGCGCGAACGGCGGCCCGGCGTCCGGGGTCGGAGTCGTCGAGCTCACTCGGAAGGGCAGGCTCGCGATCGTGAGTCCGTCATGCGTCACGTTCAGATGCGCGGCGCCCAGCGAGGTGCTCGGCAGCGGGAAGGCGAGGCGGGTGATCCCGGATCGGGTGGTGGATGTACCCAGGATCACGGGCTCGTCGTCGATGCGGAACTGCAGGGCGAACGCCGAACCGGTCGGCAGCCCGGAGCCGCTGAGCACGATGACCCCGTGTGGCGCGATCGTTGTGGCGTCGAGCGCGAACGTCCCTGCGAAGGTGCGGATGCCGGTGCGGATGTCGAAGGCGGCGGTCGCGCCGACCGCATCCTCCAGGCGCAGAGAGGTGTCGTACTCGCCCGCGAGCGATTGCGCAGGGCGCACCCCGCGCAGCGGACACGTGACACTCCTGCCCGGAGCGAGGCTGCGGCTGCTGCATCCGTTGCTCAGACGCATCGGGATGGTGCCCGTGTTCTGGATGACGTAGCGGAGGGCGGTCTGCTCGGTGGCGAGCACGGTCACCGCCTGGTCACGGGCGACGGCACTCCACGCGCCGGTCGCGTCGAGCACTTCGTACCCGGCTTTCCAATTCAGCGCGCCGCCGTGGAGCACGCCGTCGGCGGTGGCGATGACTCGACCATCCGCCGTGACCCGCGCGTGGATCCGATTCGCGCCACCGCTGACGGGCACCTGGAAGTGGCAGTCGAGCTCGGCGGGCGGAACGCTTTCGTCGCCGATGCAGTGCGTCTGCAGAGGTCCGGTGAAGGCGTCGGGCGCGGAGAGTTCGATATCGGACTCGTGAAGGGTGAGCCCGTTGAGCACGACCTTCACCTCGATGTCGCTGCTCGCGCTCGACCCGGCGAGGTGACCCCACGCGGGTCGTGCGGGGTCGAGCAGCGATGCCCGTCCCGACCAGTTGATCGTCGTCATCGCGATCGTCGGCGGCGTTCCGGACGGCACATTCGGCGTCGGACCGACGACCTCGGGCGACGTGCCGACCGCGGCCCCCGCCGAGAGCAGTACGGCGAGCGCGGTCGTCACCAGTCCACCGAACACCTGGTTCAGCCCCCGGCGCTCACAGCTCGGGCGCGGGGGTCGGCACGGTTTCGGGCACAGGCTGCGGTAACACGATCACGCCGGTGACGGGCGCCATCCCGCTGAGACGTTCCGGCGACAGCACCCGGGCGACCTCCTCGGCCGACATCAGTCCCGCGCTGACCACGAGCTCGGCAATGGAGGCGTTGGTCGTCAGCGCCGTATGCGCGAGAGCGGCGGATGCTGCGTAGCCGATGTACGGCGTGAGCGCCGTGACAACGCCGACGCTCGTCTCCACCTGCTGGGTGAGGCGCGCGGTGTTCGCGGTGATCCCGTCGATGCAGTTGACCCGGAGAGTGCGGCAGGCGTTCGTCATCCACGAGAGCGACTGCAGGATGCTGTGGGCGATCACCGGTTCGAAGGCGTTCAGCTGCAACTGGCCACCTTCCGCGGCGGCGGTGACGGTGGCATCCGCTCCGATCACGCTGAAGGCGACCTGGTTCACGACCTCGGGGATCACGGGATTCACCTTGCCCGGCATGATGCTCGACCCGGCCTGGCGCGGCGGGAGGTTGATCTCGCCGAGGCCCGCCTGAGGTCCGGATGAGATGAGTCGCAGGTCGTTGCAGATCTTCGAGAGCTTGACGGCCGCACGCTTCAACGTGCCGCTGACGGTCATGAAGATGCCTGCGTCCGCGGTGGCCTCGATCAGGTCGGGCGCGGTCTCCTGCGGAAGCCCGGTGAGCTCCTCGAGATGGTGGCGCACCGCTTCGGCGTAGCGCGGGTCGGCCGTGATGCCGGTCCCGATCGCGGTGGCGCCCATGTTGATCTCGTTGAGCCACGGGATGGTCTCGCTGAGGCGGTCGTAGTCCTCCTGCAGGGTGTGCGCGAATCCGGTGAACTCCTGGCCGAGGGTCATCGGGACGGCGTCCTGCAACTGGGTGCGGCCCACCTTGAGCACGTGGTTGAACTCGCGCCCCTTCGCCGCGAAGCTCTTCGTGAGCTTGGCGTGCTCGGTCAGCAGGCGCTGCACCCCGAAGACCATGGCGAGCTTGATCGCGGTCGGGTAGACGTCGTTGGTCGACTGGCTGCGATTGACATCATCGATCGGATGCAGCGCCGCATAGTCGCCGAAGTGCAAGCCCATCAGCTCGAGGCCCGCGTTCGCGATGACCTCGTTCGTGTTCATGTTGGTGGAGGTTCCCGCCCCGCCCTGGATGACGCCGACCACGAACTGGTCGTGGTACTGCCCATCGACGATCCGCTGGCAGACGGTGTCGATGATGGCGGCCTTCGCCGGGTCGAGCACGCCGATCTCGAGGTTGGCACGAGCGGAGGCCTGCTTCACCAGGGCGAGAGCGCGGATCAGGTCGGGGTAGTTGTAGATCGCGCGGCGCGAGATCGGGAAGTTCACGAGAGCGCGGGCGGTGTGGATGCCCCAGTAGACGCCTGCGGGGATCTCCATCGATCCGAGCGAGTCGGTCTCGGTGCGCGTGGGACCGTCGCCGTCGAGGAGTTCGTGCCCGTCATCCGGGCCGTTGGTGCCGTACTGTCCCGGCGCGATGTTCTCGTCGCCGATGATGAGTTGCTCGTGGGAAGTGATGGGGTTCATCGCGTTCCTCCTTGGTTCGTCGTTGAGCGTTCGGAGCGGTGTGCCTTGTGGGCGCCCGAACGATGGTACTTGGCTGCCCCCCGCTCTGGGCGTCGC
>JALYHS010000231.1 GCA_030776385.1 Actinomycetota bacterium | reverse complement strand
CCAACACACCGGCAACCATCCGTCTCCATGCTGCGACTGAGAGAGCGCGGTGTCAACCAGGGTTTGCTCGCGGTGAGCCCTGCACCGCAGAGGAGATTCGCCGATGATTCGTCGCCGGCCGGCCGTGCGGCACAAGCCTCTAGTCTCGCCCGCGCAGGGGAGTACACGTCGAGAGAGGAAGCCATGCTGGAGGACTCCTCAAGTAGATAGCCGGCCTCGTCCGGCTTGCTTCGCTCGGTACATGGCCGAGTCGGCGGCGCTGAGGACCTGTGATGGATCTGACCCATTTCCTGCCAATGTCACACCGATCGATGCGGACAAGGTCCAGTTCGGATGATCGGTGGCGGGGGCCGAAACGGCGGCGATGATCCGACTTGCTACGACGCTGACATCGTCGGAGTTCACGTTCGAGCACAGCACGACGAACTCGTCCCCGCCCAAACGTGCAACCGTGTCTCCCTCTCGTGCCGCTGCACGAATGGCAATCGCAGCATGGCGAATCGCGTCGTCGCCGACAGAGTGCCCGTGGACGTCGTTAATCAGCTTGAAATTGTCGAGGTCGATGAACAACACGGCGAGCGACTTGTTTGGTGCGATGCGGGGAAGTTCCTGTTCGAGTCGATCCATCAATAGCCTGCGATTAGGTAGCCCCGTCAACGGGTCCTGAATGGCGAGCTCCGCGAGCCGTGATTCTGCTTGCCGCAGCAGAGTCGCCTGGAGATCGCGCACCAACTCGCGGGCATGCCAGGGCATCGTGCCCCACGATTCCGACTGCCCCACAATGGTCTCGGCCGGGAACGCGGCTCGAGGACGGTTGCCCCGGAACCAGGCGAGATAGTCACCTTCACGATTCAGCGGGCGCACCATGATGCCAGCGATATCCGGAAGCTCCGCGGCGAGTTCCGGGTAGCGACGCGGGAGATCCGAGGTGACGAGGTCCGCAGGGGCGCCCACCGCCGCGAGCCGATCCATCAGATGGCGGAGAGCGTCGGAGCTTCCGGTCGTGCCCAACCAATCGAGTTTGTTTCCGTAGCGGATCGCTGCACCATCGGCCGGAATGAGATCCAGAATGGTCACATATTCATGCAGTAGCGCCCGCACCAAGTCGCCGGATCGCGCAAGTTGCGCATCGAGTGCTGCTCTCACGTCTCGCAACCCATTGCGTTGAGCTAACTGTTCGATGTCGTGCATGGCTCCCAGCTGTAGCGAGACCTGACTGGCGAGGACCTCAAAACCATCACGGATGTCATACGGAAGCCTTCTCTCGGAGTGGTGACCGCCCGCGATCAGCCCGATGAGAGCCTTGTTGCGCACCAGCGACAGGCTGAAGGAAGAAACCATTTGATGTTCCCGCATGAACGCCAGATGCTCCTGGCTCGCTGCCCGCAGGCCGGTCCTCGTCAAATCCACGCCAAGCGGGTTGCCACTATCGGGGTCGCCGAGCAGCGCAACGGGCGAGCTCTCGCTGTTTACGATCATGCGTGACCTGGTCCCGGCCGCGATCTGCATCGATTCGGGGAAGGCCTTGATGAGCAACCCCAGGCTCGGTTCGAGTTCAGCTTCTACCGACTCGGCGACGATTTCTCCGTGTCCGTCGGGATGGAAGTGCTCCACGGTCACCCGGTCGAATCCAGTGATTTGACGGAACTCTGCCGCCGCCAGATCCCACAACTCCGCCATAGACCCCGCATCAGCGAAACGTCGCATCGCTTGTCGGGTGCCAAGAATCATCTTTCGCGGGGTTAGCTCGTGGGGTTCGAACTCGATCATCACCGACTGACCTACTCGGTGAACGATCACGTCGAAAGAGCGCTCACCGATCACGGCGATAGTCGGGTTGCTGGCGTAGTCGTTGTCAATCAGAATCGCCGTGAGTGTTTCCGCGGTCTCCAGATCGAATATCTCCCGGGCCGAGTGTCCCAAAAGCAGCAGCGGGTCCAGGCCTAACAGGGACGCCGTGTTCTCGCTCGCATGCGTGATCAGACGAGTCGCTGTATCCACCACGAGCAACGCACCATATGCCTGCAGCACCCCAGGCATGCGAATCGGCTCCATTGTGACCTCCAAACCACATGGGGAACGTGGCAAGACTCACCACCTGTCAAGCGACCGAAGAGTGCCGTCGGAAACGCCGGACTTCGACATTCTGAGAAGAATATCGACCCGCAGAGGAGCAGCGGAAGCCGAAGCATTTTTGACCTAAGCAGCCGGAACGGCTCTGTTGATGGAGGTAGCCACCGCTTCTTTGAGAGTCCCAGTCATGGACTACCGCATTTCGGCGACCGAATCAATCCTCCCTCGGTGTCGACGAGCCGCCTCTAGCTTTGGTCTCACCAGTTCAACCTCGCAGGAAGGGGACACCATTGGTGCTCGATCCCGCGCCCACCTCCGAACATTCCAGTACCGACGTCGCCTACCGCGAGGTGTGGCGGCAGAGGGCCGGTTCACGTATCTCTGTCGTGATTGTCAAGACGGATGGATCCCGCGCAATCGGTGATCGACTGACGTCACCTAGAACAGAGTTGACTCCTGGCTCAACGAGCAGGGCTTCACCTTTCTAAGGCTCCTGTCTCCACGTCCCTGAACGTATGGACCCGCCGCATCTCTCTTCGGTCGCGGTCTGATGGGTCACGATCGGGGTCACCGCCCTCACCCGCGCCCACCGGCAAGACCGACTCTTTGCGGAACTCGCCCGCTGCGTCGCTACGGGCAGATCATCTGGGTGCCAGGCCATGCCAGTCCTC
>JALYHS010000230.1 GCA_030776385.1 Actinomycetota bacterium | reverse complement strand
CTCGCGATTCATCCGCGGATGCCATGATTGCTCGATGGAGAGCGACAGCCCCCTCGGCGATGCCACGATCGCGGCCGACCTGCTGGATGACGACGAGGCGGAGCCGTTCCTCGTCGACGACGGCACGATGCCGCCTGATCGTTTTCTCGATCGCGAGCTGAGCTGGCTGTCGTTCAACCAGCGCGTGCTCGAGCTCGCCGAGGATCCCACCCAACCGCTCCTGGAGCGCG
The DNA here is from genome assembly GCA_030776385.1 of Actinomycetota bacterium. Taxonomy (GTDB): domain Bacteria; phylum Actinomycetota; class Actinomycetes; order Actinomycetales; family Microbacteriaceae; genus Lysinimonas. Next base: position 4,089 of record JALYHS010000230.1, on the reverse strand, counting down.
CGAACTTCCTGGCCATCTTCGCCAGCAACCTCGACGAGTTCTTCATGGTCCGCGTCGCCGGGCTGAAACGGCGCATCGCCACCGGGCTCGCCGTCCCCACCAACGTGGGTCGCGATCCGCTCGACGTGCTCGCCGACATCAGCGCCAAGGCGCACGAGTTGCAGGATCGGCAGGCGCACGCCTTCCGCGATGTGGTGAAGCCGGCACTCGATGAGGCCGGCATCCACATCGAGAACTGGAGCGACCTGGACGAGAAGGACCGCGTCCGTAGCGACGAGATCTTCGCGGCCCAGATCTTCCCGGTGCTGATGCCGCTCGCGGTCGACCCGGCGCATCCGTTCCCCTACATCTCGGGACTGTCGCTCAATCTCTCGATCCGGGTGCGCAACCCCAAGACCGGCAAGGAGGAGTTCGCGCGGCTCAAGGTGCCGCAGAATCTCCCGCGCTTCGTGCAGCTTCCGGATGACTCCCGCGGTCTGCTGCGCTACATCCCTCTCGAAGACCTCATCGCCAACCACCTCGGCGACCTCTTCCCGGGGATGGAGATCGTCGCCCACCACGAGTTCCGCGTCACCCGCAACGAGGATCTTGAGGTCGAGGAGGACGAGACCGAGAACCTCATTCAGGCGCTCGAGAAGGAGCTGCTGCGGCGCCGTTTCGGTCCGCCAATCCGCCTCGAGATCAGCGACGACATGGATGACGTCACGCTCGGCCTGCTCATGAGCGAGCTGCAGATCACCGAGCAGGAGGTCTACCGACTCCCGGCACCGCTCGACCTCGGGGGACTGTTCGAGGTGACCAAGCTTGACCGTCCGCGGCTGAAGTACCCGCGCAATGTGCCGACGACCAGCGTGAACCTGCTGCCGGTGGAGCCGACCGAGAAGCCCGACATCTTCGCGTCCATCGATCGCGGCGACATCCTGCTGCATCACCCGTACGAGTCGTTCGCGACGAGTGTGCAGGCGTTCCTCGAGCAGGCGGCAGCCGATCCGAATGTGCTCGCCATCAAGCAGACGCTCTACCGCACCAGCGGTGACAGCCCGATCGTCGAGGCCCTGATCGACGCGGCCGAGGCCGGGAAGGCCGTTCTCGCGCTCGTCGAGATCAAGGCGCGCTTCGACGAGCAGGCCAACATCGGCTGGGCGCGCAAGCTCGAGAAGTCGGGCGTGCACGTCGTGTACGGGCTCGTCGGGCTGAAGACGCACAGCAAGCTCGCGCTCGTCGTACGTCAGGACAAGAACGGCACGCTCAAGCACTACAGCCACATCGGCACCGGAAACTACAACCCGAAAACCAGCCGCATCTACGAGGATCTCGGGCTGCTGACCGCGAGCGACACCGTCGGCAAAGACCTGACCCGGCTCTTCAACGAGCTGTCCGGCTATGCGATCGAGAAGAAGTTCAAGCGGCTGCTCGTCGCTCCCCTGCATCTGCGCAAGGGGCTGCTGAAGCGCATCCAGGTCGAGGCGGAGAACGCGGCGGCGGGCAAGCCAAGCGGCATCCGGATCAAGGTCAACTCGATGGTCGACGAGACCATCATCGACGCGCTGTACCGGGCGAGCCAAGCCGGTGTTCCGGTGGATGTCGTGGTGCGCGGGATCTGCTCGCTGCGGCCGGGCGTCGAAGGGCTCAGCGAGAACATCCGGGTGCGGAGCGTACTTGGCCGCTACCTGGAGCACTCGCGCATCTTTTGGTTCGCGAACGACGGCGACCCGCAGGTGTACATCGGCAGTGCCGACATGATGCACCGCAACCTCGATCGCCGCGTCGAGGCGCTGGTGCGCATCGTGCGTCCCGAGCATCTCGAGGAGCTCAAGGGATTGCTCGACCTGGCCACCAGCGACGAGACCTCCTCATGGTGGCTCGGCGAGGACGGCGTGTGGGTGCGTCACGACCTCGACGAGCACGGCGTTCCGCTCGCCGACATGCAGTCGGTGCTCTACAAGCAGATCGCCGGACGCAAGCGGGGATCGCGGTGACTCCGAGCATCCCGACGAGCGCACCCGTGCTCGCCGCGGGTGCCGTCTGCTGGCGGGTCGTCGCGGGCCAGGTCCAGATCCTTCTCGTCTATCGCACGCAGCACCGTGACACCTCGCTGCCCAAGGGCAAGGTCGACCCCGGCGAAACCCTCCCCGAGACGGCGGTGCGTGAGATCGCCGAGGAGACCGGCCTCGTGGTCGGGCTCGGCACCCCGCTCGGCATCGTCGAGTACACGATGCCGAACGGCCGCGACAAGGTCGTCTACTACTGGGCCGCCGAGGTCAGCGAGCTGGCGATCGCCAACTCCACCTTCTCCGCCAACGACGAGATCGAGAGCCTGCACTGGATGTCGCTGGCCGACGCGCGCGGCGCTCTCAGCTATCCGCACGACGTCGACATCGTCGAGCGCTTCGCCGAACTGCACGAGCAGGGACGCGCGCGCACCTTCGCCGTCATTGCCCTGCGACACGGCAAGGCGGTGCCCCCGCAGAGCTGGGACGGACCCGATTCGACTCGGCCGCTACTGCAGCGCGGAGTCGACCAGGCCTTGAGCGTCGCGCCCGGGATCGCGGCGTACCGCCCCACGAAGCTGATCTCATCGACGGCCGAGCGCTGCCTGCGAACCATCGCTCCCACCGCCCGCGTGACCGGACTCGAGGTGCGCGAGAAGTCGCAGATCAGCCAGGACGCCTATACGGGCGATCCGGCGGCCGTGACGAAGATCGTGGCGAAGCGCCTGCGCAAGGCGACCACATCAGTGCTCTGCAGCCACGGGCCGGTTCTGCCGCAGATCATCGAAGCGGTCATGCGGGCAACAGGGACTCCGGTGTCTGCGCAGTTGGAACGGGCCGCGCGACTGAGCACCGGCGAGTACGCGGTGCTGCACATCCCCGTCGATCATCCGGAGTCCGGCATCGTCGCGGTCGAGATCCACAGCCCGACGGCCTGATCGCCCCGCAACCGCCCGCTGTCGGATTGCCGCAGCACGGCGATTTCGGCATTCGTTCACCTTGCGTTCACCGAGCGAGCCGAGTCTGGTCACGCCCCGTTCGTAGTGTCGCCACGGACCCGATACTGGGCCGACCAAGACAACCTCCGCATTCCCGAAGGGAACACAGTGAAGATCACGCGCTCTGGCAGCCTTGCTGCCGTCGCACTCGTCGGAACGCTGGCACTTGCCGGCTGTGCCGCATCCACCGACTCCGGCAGCTCCTCCTCGCCGTCCGCCTCCGCCGACACCACGGTGGCCGGCCCGAAGATCGACTCCTCGCTCGCCGGCACCATCACGGCAGGTGGCTCGAGCGCTCAGGCGAACGCCGAGACCGCCTGGAGCGCCGCATTCAAGGGATCGGGCGCCTCCGGCGTCACGATCAACTACGACAAGTCGCTGGGTTCCGGCGGCGGCGTCACCAACTGGCTCGCCGGCAGCGACGACTTCGTCGGCTCCGACGCGGCCCTGAAAGCCGAGCAGTACACCTCGGCCGCGACGCTCTGCACCACTGGCAAGCCGGTCAATCTCCCCGCATACCTCTCGGGAGTCGCCCTGGTCTACAACCTCTCCGGTGTGACGAACCTGAAGCTCAGCACCGCCGTCGTCGCCAAGATCTTCACGCTGCAGATCAAGACCTGGAACGATCCGGCCATCGCCGCGGACAACTCTGGTGCCACCCTGCCTGCGACCCCGATCACGGTCGTGACGCGTTCGGACGGCTCGGGCACCACGGCGAACTTCACCAAGTACATGCACGACACCGAGCCGAGCATCTTCACGGCCGCTCCGAGCAACGCCTGGCCGGTTCCCGGTACGAGTGGCCAGCAGGGTGGATCCGGCGTCGTGGCGGCGGTGACCGCGGGTGCGGGCACCATCGGCTACGCCGACCACAGCTCGATCGGCACGCTGACCGCTGCGTCGATCCAGGTCGGAACGGGCACTGACTTCGTCGAATACTCGCCGGCAGGCGCGACGGCTGCTTTTGCTGCCGCTGCGACCACCGCCGCTCAGGGTGCCGGTGACCTGACCCAGGTCGTCGACTACTCGAAGATTACAAACAAGTCGGCATACCCGATCCCGCTGCTCTCCTACGTCATCACCTGCACCGTCCACAAGGA
>JALYHS010000229.1 GCA_030776385.1 Actinomycetota bacterium | reverse complement strand
CTGCGGATGTACCCGGATAGGAACGGTGGTGGCGAAGAGCACCTCGCCGGTCCGCACGGATCTCACCGTGACCTCGATCGGGAGGACGCGATCGGCGCCTGCCTCGGCGGTGACGGAGAACCAGACCGCGCGCCATTGACCGAGGTAGGGGGTGACCGTGCCGTCCTCGCCGAGGGGGCGCAACAGGTCTGGATAGAGCCCTGCCGTCTCACGCAGCCAACCGTCGTCGTGGGGCTCGAACGCGACGAGCGTGCACGGTACGAGGTCGACGCTCGAGACGAGCGTGGACCGAACGGCCGCTGCGCCGACCTCGACCCGCACCGCACCGACGGCTTCGTAGGACTGAGTAGCCGGCGGCCGGAAGGCCACCTGGAAGGAGACCGTCTCTCCGGCGAAGGCGCTCAGCTGGATCTCGCGGTTCATCGGTCGCGGGTCCAGGTCTGCGAACACCTTCTCGAGCGAGTCGCAGAGGACGAAGGTCCACTCGTCCCGGATGCCTGTCATCCTCGCTCCTCCTGCGCCCCGAGCCGCTTCGTCATCATCCAGAAGCAATGCCCCAGGCGCGCTCCGATGGTGCGTGAATAGAACGGGATCGCCGTCTCGGCGACCCAGCAGATCTGCGCGGTGGCCACGTTGCGGGCAGCCATGTCTTCAAGGCACATGCTGGAGAGCACCCGTCCGATCCCGTGACCCTGCTCGGCCGGGTCGGTCGCGATGGGCCCGTACAGGCAGGGCCGATGCACGCCGTGGACGGCGAAGCCGACGACCCGGTCGTTGCGGAAGGCCAGGAAGATCGGTGGCGGATCGCGGTGCAGCGCGGTGAGAGTCTCGCGGAACCAGACGTCCGTCCAGAGCCGCTTGACGTGCTCGGTGACGGCCGCCGCGTCGTCCGGTCGCCCGCGCCGGACCTCGATCCCGGCCGCTGCGAGTCGCGCGACGTCCTCCAGGCCGCTGCGGGAGAACCCGGCGAGGGTGAGGTCCATGTGGTAGGCGATCCGGTTCCGGACATATCCCGCGCGGAGCAGCATCGCCAGCGCAGGGGTGTAGCGGATGTCGACTCCCGGCCACGCGTAGGTGTGCAAGTTCTCTCCTGCCCGCGAATGGGCCGCACCGCTGCCGACGGCTCGTGCCTCCCACGCCGCGAGCAGGGCGCGCCCCACCCCGGAGCCGCGCGCGTGGGGGGCCACCGCGATGAGGTCGAGGAACCCGTCCTGGCCCTGGAGGCTGCCGAGCAGCACACCCACGACTTCGTCGCCGTCGGCGGCGGCGAGCCGAACGCGGACCGTACCCGGATCCTCGGACCAGAGCAGGCGTGGGAGCTGCGCCGCGTCCTCCGGGTCGAGGTCGAAGCTCGCGGCCGCGATCGCGCACGCCGCCGCCAGATCCGCCTCGCGGCCGTCGCGCACCGACGTCATTTCGTCGCTCCCCTCAGCAGGCCGGACAGCAGATACTTCTGCAGCAGCACCACGAGCAGCACGGGTGGCAGCACCGCGATCAGCCCAGCGGCGGACTGCAGCCCGTAGTCGCTGCTGAACTTGCTGGCGAAGGTCGGGATCAGCACGGTCAGTGGCTCGGTCTGCGTCGTGTTGGCGTAGACGAGGGGGATGAGGAAGGCGCCCCAGCTTGCGAGGAACGTCACGACGGCGGCGGCGACGAGCCCGGGGGCGACGAGCGGGCCGATCACGCTGCCGAGCACCCGGAACGTGCCCGCCCCGTCGAGTCTGGCGGCGGCCTCGATGTCCTCCGGCAGCGTCACGATGTGGCTGCGGAGGATCCAGATCGCCAACGGCAGCGCCGCCGAGGTGAGCACGAGGATCACGCCTTGCTGCGTGTTGATCTGCCCCGTCGCAGTTGCCAGTTGGAACAGCGGGATCAGCACCAGGTAGACCGGCACGGCGAGCGTGACCGTGATCACCACGAGCAGGACCCGGGACCCCGCGAACCGGAGCCGTGCGAACGCGTAGGCAGCGGGGAGCGCGATGAGGAGGGTGAGCACCGTGGTGCCGACCGCCTGCACGATCGAGCTGCCGAGGGCGGAGAAGAACGCGCTCGCGGTCGCCGAATCCGGACCGAGGAGGCGGGCGAAGTTCCCGAGCTCGAAGCTCTGCGGCAGCACGGACGCAGGTGAGCGGCGGATGTCGGCCGCGCTGGCGAACGCGATGACGAAGCCCCAGTAGATGGGCGCGAGCGACCAGACCACGACGAGCACGCCGACGACGATCCGGATCGTCCCCCAAGCGGGCCCGAAGCCTGTGCGTCCGCGCATCAGTACTCCTCCTCGCGATAGACGAGTCGCAGGTAGACGAGGGAGATCGCGGCAGTGATCGCCGTCGCGATCACGGAGGATGCGAACCCGAACCCGAAGTTGAAGTCGCGGAACGCATAGAGGTACATCGCCCCGGCGATCGTCACCTTCTGCGGATCGAGGCCGACGAGCACGTAGATCTGGTCGAACAAACCGATCGAGAGGACGGCGCCGTTCAGCAGCACGATCGCGAGGGCCGGGCGCAGGAGCGGCAGAGTGATCGAGGCGAACTGCTTCGCCCGACCCGCCCCGTCCACGACGCTCTGCTCGTAGATCTCGCGAGGTATCCCCTCCAGCCCGGCGAGCAGCACCACGACGCCGAGCGGGACTGCGCTCCAGGCCACGGTCAGCCCGATCATCGCGATGCCGGCAACCGGCTCGTTCAACCACGCCTGGTAGCTGCCGATGAGACCCAGCGACTTCAGCACCGAGTTGAGGAGGCCCCCACCGGTGGGGTTGAGGATGAACGACCACAGCACGCCCGCGACTGTCCCAGGCACCGACCAGGGCAGCACGATGATCGTCAGCGCGACTGCTCGCCACCACCCGCGGAGGCTCTGCAGCCACAGCGCCATGCCGAGACCCATTACGAGCACCGCGCTCGTGATCACGGCGAAGTAGCCCGCCGTGTTCAGCAGCGACTGGAGGAACGAGGGATCGGTGAGGACCAGAACGTAGTTGCGGAGGCCGGTGAACGCGCGGTTCGGATCGGTCAGCTCGTACCGCTGAAAACTTCCGATGACGCTGCTGATGCTCGGATAGAGCACGAGCACCGCGATCACAGCGAACGCGGGTGCGACGAGTCCGAGTCCGAGGCGGTTGACCCGGCGCCGCGAGGCGGAGCGGGTCGGGCGGCGCTGGTCAGGGGTCGGGCCGCCCGAGGCTGGAGGCAGGATCGTCGTGGATTCGGCCTGCACCGCCTACCCCTGCGCGCCGAACTGGTCAGCCTGCTTCGCAAGGTTCGCGATAGCTGCGGAGGCAGACGTGTGCCCGAGCGCCACCGACTGGATCGTGGACGCGGCTGCGGAGCTGAACTTCGAGTACCAGGTCGGCGTGCCCCCCGGGATCACCGGCTGGATGTTCGGCGCCAGCGCGAGGATCGTCTTCGAGTCGGCCAGCTTGCCGGTGGCGGCGAGTTGCTGCAGCGCGGTCCGGCTCGGCGGCAGCAGCCCCATGTTCGGGTCGTGGTAGGCGGCGATCAACTGAGCGGGCTGCATCCACCAGGTGATGAATTCCGCCGCCGCCTCCGCGTGCTTGGAGGCCTTCGGGATCGACAGCGCCTCCTCGAGGCTCACCGTCGGGCCGGTCGCGTCGTTCTGTCCCGGCACGTGGGTGAACTGCAACTGATCCTTCGAGATCTTGCTCTTCGTCGGATCGGTGAATTGCGCATTGCCGCTGGGGCCGGTCGAGAGCACCATCGCGGACTGTCCCGCCGCGAAGTTGTCGCCGACCTGCTGGTCGCTGAGGCCGATCGATCCGGGGTCGATGAGTCCCTCGCTGTAGGCGGTGTGAATGAACTCGAGGGCTGCTTGTCCCACGCCCCCGGAGTCGAAGGCCGGCTTACCTGCCGGGTTGAAGATCTGACCGCCAGAGCTGCGTACGAGGGCGTACCACGGGGTCGAGGTGCCCTCCAGGATCTTGAGTGGGAGCCCGATCGGGTACTGAACGGCACCGGCCTTCTTGACGGCGCGCGCCGCTGTCAGCACGTCGGCCCACGTACTCGGCGGCGTGGTGATGCCGGCCTTCTTCAGCATGCTCATGTCGACCTCGGTGCCACGGAAGTCGAGGGAGTACGGAATGCCGATCTGGTGGCCGCCCTGCACGAACGTGGGGGCGCCGACGGAGTCCTTCAACACGGTCGGGGAGAGGTACTTGTCGAGCGAAGCGAACCATCCGGCCGCGCCGAACTGAGAGACCCAGGTCCAGTCCATCTCCACGACATCCGCGGGCGCCTGCCCGGCGGCCTCGGTGGTGACGACCTTGTCATGGATCGAGTCCCAGGCGAGGGTCTGCATGTTCACCTTGATGCCGGTCTTCGCGGTGAACTGCTGCAGCTCGGACTGCTTGAACGTGCCCCAGGGCGGCATCATCACGCTGATCGTCGTGCCGGCGTACTTGCGGTCCAGGACCCCGGGCTTGAACCCACTCGCCGGAGTGGCGCCGCCGCCGCTCCCTCCGCCCGAGCACGCGGTGAGCATCAGGGCGGTTGCCGTCATGCCCGCAAGCGCCAGCAGGCGCCGCTTCCTGGGACTACCGAGCACGGTATCCGCCTCCTCGCGGTCGGGGTGTGCGGGAACCAAAGACGGCGCCGAAGCCGCTGACGCTTCTCCCGGAAGGTATGGACCGGGCGGGAGGTGGTCAAGCGGAGGAAGGAATCGCGCAGTCTGAATGAGCGGGCGCGATCCACCAGGACACGGGGTGAGAGTTCTGCATCAGGACATCGGCGACGATTCGTGCAATGCATTCGGTGCCAGGTGGTGGCGGCAACGCGCGCGGCTCCTGCCGTTCGGACTGCCGAGGCCCTCCTGGGTTACGTTGTCGTTCCACCGTCCCCATCTGCCGGCGCTTGCTAGGACCGACCCATCGAATGGCTACGCACCTGACTGCTGGGAGCACGGTGCTCGACCGCTACGTGATCGAGTCCGTGCTGGGTCGCGGCGGCATGAGTGTCGTGTACGAGGCCATCGACAGCAGGTTGCGCAGATCCGTGGCGGTGAAGGTCGTCGACGGTGTGGAGGAACCCCCACCTGGAGCCACCGATGAGCGATCCGAGGCCGGGATGCTGGCGCACCTCGGGCACCCGGGACTCGTCACCCTGTTCGACGCAGTCGTGGAGGACCGCACGGCCTACCTCGTGATGGAACTCGTCGAAGGGCCGACCCTGCGTGAGCAGATCGGTCGGGCACCCCTGACCGGGCGTGAGGCAGCGGCGCTTGCAAGTGATGTCGCTGCGGCGCTGCACTACATCCACGACCGTGGGGTCGTGCACCGTGACGTGAAGCCCGCGAACATCCTGCTGGCGCCGGCCCGGTCGTCGGATCGACCCTTCGATGCGAAACTCACCGATTTCGGCATCGCTCGCCTCGTCGACTCCACACGCCTCACGCTCCCGGGCATGGTGATCGGTACCGCTTCGTACCTCAGCCCCGAGCAGGCGCTGGGCGAGCAGGTCGGCCCGGCGAGTGACGTGTACTCCTTGGGCCTGGTCCTGCTCGAGGCACTCACCGGAGTACCGGCATTCCAGGGCAGCGGGGCCGAGGTCATCACTGCGAGGCTGATCCGGGACCCGGCCATACCGAGATCGGCCGGCAGACAGTGGAGCGCCCTGCTCGCCGAGATGACGCGACGAGATCCGGAACGGCGACCCATCGCCCAAGAGGTTGCACGCCGAGCACACCGCATCGCGTCCGAACCCACGTCCGCACCTGCTGGGGCGCAGGCCGCTTCTCGACTCGCAGAGCACGGCTGGGGCCCTTCGACCGAGATGCTCACGCGCCCGTACACCGCGCATGCCACCTCGACTGCTCCCACGTCGACCCCGGCGGTACGACCCGGTCGCTCGTCATCGCACCGCGTCGGACATCGCCTCCCGTCCCGGACCCGGGCAACTCTCCTCGGGCTCGGCGCCGCGGTCTTCCTCATCGTTCTGGCAACGATCACAGCGCTGGCGCTCGCGCAGCCGAGTACCGCCGGCCCCGCCTCGTCACCGCTTCCATCGGTCGCCGGCTCGTTAGGGGTCCACCTCAAAGAGCTGATGAAGGGGGTCACACCATGACCAGCTCGCGCCTGCGGCGCACGCTCTGGATCGCTGGTGCGACGCTGTGCATGGCCCTCACCGCATGCTCCTCGTCCCCGCCGCTGGACAGCGCAGCCGCATCCTCACTGCAACAAGGCGTCCGGCAGGTTGCCGTCCTGGCCGCCGCACACGACTACAGCACGGCACTGCGGCAGCTCCATGATCTGCAGAGCGAATTGACCGGCGCGACACGAGCCGGCCGTGTGACCGCTGCCCGCGCCGTCCGAATCCAATCCGCCATCGATCAGATCCAAGCGGACCTCTCGGCCCTGCAGGTCGGCTCGGCCCCACGATCCTCCGCCACCCCCTCCCCGGCAAGGACAAGCCCCAGCGCTGCCCGCGGGAAGAGCAAGAACACGAGCCGGAAGTCTGCCGGCGGGTCCGGCAGCGGCGGGAACAACGGGGATTCCGGTGGCGACCAAGGTGGCGGCGGCGGCGGCGGCGACTGAGACCGCTCCTGCTGCGGGCCGGTCAGGCCGCATGCGCCCTCCCTGCGCCCCCGGATCGCCAGGTCGCCGAAGGGACCCGAACGGACGTCGAGCGGCCGAGGCTTCGATGCCGTCGACCTGTGTCGCCGCAACCCGGCCACGTCCGGACTGCGGCGCCCCGAACTGGGGCTGCCACGGATCCTCGGTATCCCTTGAGCATGACGCAGGGCCGTACCCACGGCCCGAAGCATCCGGGGGGATTCTCATTCTTACTACGCGTCGGCTGCGCCTCGCAGCCATCGCCCTTGCCA
>JALYHS010000228.1 GCA_030776385.1 Actinomycetota bacterium | reverse complement strand
GGACGGCAGCGTGCTCGTGCACTCCGACTCGCTCAGCTACAAACCGCTGAACTGGATGAGCCCGCCCGCCACCTTCGCGGTCGAGGAGGTCGACCAGGAGCGCGCGGCCGCCGGCGTCACGCAACTCTGGCGCGTCACCAACGCGAAGACCGCCGACCTGCTGGTCATCTCGATCCACGAGGTGCTGCACGACTCCTCGCACGAGCTCGGCGTCGACCCCGGACTCCAGAAGGACGGCGTCGAGGCCGACCTGCAGCGCCTGCTCGCCGAGCAGATCTCGCTCCTGGGCGACGGGCACACCCTCGTGCGCCGCGAGTACATGACCGCGATCGGGCCGGTCGACATCCTGGCTCGGGACGCTGCGGGCGCGTCGGTCGCGGTCGAGATCAAGCGACGCGGCGACATCGACGGCGTCGAGCAGTTGACCCGGTACCTCGAGCTGATGAATCGCGACCCGCTGTTGGCTCCCGTCAACGGCGTCTTCGCCGCGCAGGAGATCAAGCCGCAGGCCCGCACGCTGGCGTCGGACCGCGGCATCCGGTGTCTGCTGCTCGACTACGACGCGATGCGCGGGCTCGAGACCGGGCACTCGCGGCTGTTCTAGCCCGCCCGTTCTGGGGCGGCGGTCGTTTCGGCCCCGCACCTAGGCTTGAACAAATGACCCGACCGTACTCCGCCGTGCTGTTCGATCTCGACGGCACGATCGTCGACTCGGCTCCTGGCATCACCGCGACCCTCGCGTACACCTTCGAGCGCCTGGGACTGCCCGTCCCGACGCCCGCCGACCTGCTCGCATGGGTCGGCCCGCCGATCCTCGACTCGTTTCGCGACCTCGCGCGCTTCGATGCCGTGCAGTCGGCGGAGGCCTTGGCGATCTATCGCAAGAAGTACCTAGCGGAGGGCGTGTACGACGCCACCCTGTATCCCGGCGCCGCCGAGATCCTGGCGGCCATCGCGGCGGCGGGTATCCCGCTCTCGCTCGCGACCTCCAAGCCCGAGACGCCTGCGCGCGCGATCCTGGAGCACTTCGGCCTGGTCGAGCACTTCGACGAGCTCACCGGCGCGAGCGACGATGAGAGGCGCAGCGCGAAGAAGGATGTCGTCGAGGAAGCCCTCCGCCGCTTGGCGGCCGGGGGCGGCGCCCTGTCCCGTCCGGTGCTGATCGGCGACCGCCACCACGACGTGGACGGCGCTGCGCACCACGGCGTCCCGACGATCTTCGTCACCTGGGGGTACGGATCACCGGCCGAGGCCGCGGGAGCGGTTGCAGTCGTCGATACTCCGGCCCAGCTGCTGGAGCTCCTCGGCCTCAGCTAAGGACTGGGAGTCGCACCGGGGCTGACGACCGTCACCGAGGTCAACGACCCCGGCGGCGTGGGAGGCGGACCAGGGAATGCCCCGAGGGTGTTGGCGACATCCCGCGGAGAGATCCCGTCGCCAGGCGAGCCGGCGTCCGCCGTCCAGCCGGACGCCTGCGCGGCGGCCGCAAGGTCCACGGGGGTGTCACCCACCGTGATGAAGATCTTGATCACTGTCGTCGGACGGTCGAGGTTGGTGCACGACCACACCTCCTCGACCAGATAGCGGTAGAGGCTGATGATGTCTCCCGGGTATCCCGGAACCAGCGTGACGCCGAGGTGAGCCTCGTTCTGTCCCGGGATTCCATCGGGACCTCCGGCGACATCGACATCGAGCACGCCCGGTAGGGCCATGACCTCCGCACGAGCCTGGCTGGCGCTGTGCGCGGCACGGCTGGAAGGTTCAGCCGGCAGAACCGAGCAGCCACCGAGCATCACGATCGCAAGCACTGCTCCGGCGATCCACAGGCTTCGGCCAGGGAACCAGACAGTGAGCACGGACCGACGGTAGCCGATCACAGCGCTCAGCGCGCGAGCCGCTCGACGGCCCCGTCGAACAGTCCGGGGGCACCGCTCGCGATCGGCACCACCCAGGAGCGGACGGGAGAAGTCGCCACGCGCGCGATCGAGCCGGTGAGCGCGCGGAAGTCGCGGGTGATGCGCGACCAGTCCTTCTCGTAGCCGCGCGAGTCGCCGGCGACAACCGCACCGACCGCCGCGCGGGCCTGGGCCACGCCGATCCGGATGCCCTCCCCCGTCAGCGCGTCGACATACCCCGAGGCGTCCCCAACCAGCAGCACGCGGCCCGACGTGCGTGCCCGCGTGCTCTGGCGGAGCGGACCGGCCCCCCGCAGCTCGGTCGCCGGGTCCAATCCGCTCACCCGTGCCGCGAGTTCCGGCGCCGCCGCGAGCGCGTCGTCGAAGCGCACTCCTCGCCGACTGAGCAAGGCGACGCCCACCACGCCGTCGGCGGTCGGCGTGACGTAGAGCTCGCCGAGCGACGTCCAGTGCACCTCGATGAGGTCAGACCACGGCTCCAACGCGTAGTGCCGACGCAGTCCGTAGCGGCGGCGCCGGGTGGCCGTCGGCTTGTGGAGTCCGGTCAGTCGCGCGACAGTCGAGTGCAGGCCGTCGGCACCGAGCACCCAGTCCGCGTGGACGCCGGCCGCAGTAACGCCGGACGCATCCTGCTCGATCGCGTCCACGCGGTCCGCGACGAAGCGCACGCCGACCTCCTCGGCCCGCTCGCGGAGCGCCCGGTGCAGGGTCGTGCGCCGCACGCCGAGCGCGTTGCCGACGATGAAGCGGTGCTGGGCGCTGCGGCGGCCGTCGCGATAGTCGATGCCATGCAGCGGAAATCCGCGCAGGTTCACGCCGAGCCGCTGGAACGCCGGCAACGCGCCGGGCATCAGCCCCTCACCACAGGCCTTGTCGATGACGCCCTCGCGGGGTTCGACCACCACGGTGTCGAAGCCGGCCAGCCGCGATTCGATCGCGCTCGCCAGCCCAATCGGACCTCCGCCGACGACCAGCACCTCGGTCTCCGCCCTGGGGCTCACGTGTGCACCCCGGTCCCGATCTGTGCGGCGCCGGTGAGCGCGCGGTTCTCGGCCGGGATCCGGAAACCGAGCAGCAGGATCGCATTCAGCACCGTGAAGACCAGCGCGGTGATCCAGGCGGTGTGCACGAGCGGCAGCGCGATCCCCTCGATCGCGACGATCAGATAGTTCGGATGCCGCAGCCCCTCCCACCGGTACAGCCCCCGTCGCACGAGCAACAGCCCGGGAACCACGATGACGCGCGTGTTCCACTGCTTGCCGAGGAGCGCGATGACCCAGTACCTCCCCGCCTGCGCGGCGAGCGCGATGACCAGCATCGGCCAGCCGAGCAGAGGCAGAAACGGCCGATCGAGCAGCCACACCTCGGCGAGCGCGCCGAGCAGCATGCCGACGTGGAGCGAGATCATCCACGGGAGCTGCTGCCGGTTGCTCTCGATCCCTCCCCGGTCGAACGCCCACCGTGCGTGGTTGTTCGAGATCCCGAGCTCGACGATCCGCTCCACCCCGGTCACGAGGATCAGGATCGTGAAGAGAACCTGGGACGTCACCTCATGCCGCCGGGTCCTCGGACGGCCACCGCAGCAGCACGTACTCGCTCGACACCCCGGGCCCGAGCGCGAACAGCATCCCGTGGGTGCCGGCCGGCTGGTGAATCATGTCGGCCAGCACGTGCAGCACCGACGACGAGCTGAGGTTGCCGACCGCGTCGAGGGAGCGCCAGCTGTGCTCGAGGTCCGCGCGCTCCAGGTGGAGGCCGTGCTCGAAGGCCTCGAGCACCTTGGGCCCACCGGGATGCGCGATCCAGGCGCCGACGTCATCCGGGAGCAACGAGTGGTCGGCGAGCAGGCCGCGCACGTCGGCATCCACGTTGGCGTCGATGGTGTCGGCCACGGCTGCGGAGAGGACGATGCGGAACCCGGTTCCCCCGATATCCCAGCCGATCACGCTCTCGCTGTCGGGGTAGAGGGTCGCCCGCGTGCCCAGGATCTCCGGCCCCGGCAGACCCAGTTCTGCCGCGCGGCGTTCTCCGGCGACAACTACGGCGGCGGCGCCATCCCCGAACAGCCCGCTCGCGATGAAGTTCGCGACCGAGTCATCATCGCGCTGCAGCGTCAGGGAGCAGAGCTCGACCGAGACCAGCACCGCGATGTCATCGGGATGCCCGAGCAGATAGTCGTGCACGCGCGCGAGCCCGGCGGCTCCCGCGACGCAGCCCAGCCCGAACGAGGGCATCCGCTTGAGGTTGGTGCGCAGGCCCAGCAGCGGAACCAGCCGCGCGTCGATTGACGGAGCCGACATCCCGGTGACCGAGGTGAAGAGCAGGTAGTCGACCTGGTCCGCATCGATCCCGGTCGCCGTCAGCGCGTCGGCCACGGCCCGCCGGGCGAGCTCGGTGCCGTGGGTGATCCAGAGGTCGTTGGCCTGCTCGAACGTCTTCAGGTCTCGGTACTCCTCGAGCGGCAGAACGGTGTGCCGGTGCCCGATTCCGCTCGCCTGGTGGAACCGTGACATCACCGCGCGCTTGGTGCGGTCGTCGGTGATGATGTCCGACAACTCGGCCGTGATCACCGACTGCTCGTAGACGTGCTCGGGCAGTGCGGGAGCGACTGCCAGGATGCGCGACATATTCGGACCGTACCCCCTTTCGGTTGAACAACGTCGGGCGGGGCCAGAAGGTTCAGTGCGCGCACAGGGCGGGGCCGCTGGTCAGGGCAGGTGCCGCTCGTCGGGACCGTTGTACAGCGACAGCGGACGGATCAGGGCGTTGGATGCTCGCTGCTCCATGATGTGCGCAGTCCAGCCCGTCACCCGCGCGGCCACGAAGAGCGGGGTGAAGGTCGGAGTGTCGAAGCCCAGCAGGTTGTATGCCGGCCCGCTCGGATAGTCGAGGTTCGGCTTGATCGTCTTGCGGGCATCCATCGCCCCGGCGAGCGTGTCGTAGAGGGCGAGCATGTCCTGGGCGTCGTGCTCCTCGACCAGGCGGTCGAGCGCCGCCTTCATGGTGGGAACGCGCGAGTCGCCGTTCTTGTAGACCCGGTGGCCGAATCCCATGATCTTGCGCTTCTCGGCGAGCGCGGTCTCGAGCCAGGATTCGGCCTTGTCCGCCGAGCCGATCTCGTCGAAGACGTGCATCACGGCCTCGTTGGCACCACCGTGCAGCGGACCCTTGAGAGCGCCGATCGCGGCGACGACGGCCGAGTGCAGGTCGCTGAGCGTGCTCGTGACGACGCGGGCCGTGAAGGTGCTCGCGTTGAAGGAGTGCTCGGCGTAGAGCACCATCGAGATGCGGAAGACGTCTGCCTCGGTCTCGGTCGGCTCCTCGCCGAATGTCATCCAGAGGAAGTTGCGGGAGTAGTCGAGGTCGTCTCGGGGTTCGATGGCCTCCTGGCCGCGACGACGACGCTGGTCGTACGCGACCATGGCCGGCACGGCGGCGAACAGACGCACGGCCTTCGCGAGCTCGGCCTCCGGGCTGGAGTCCTCGGCCTGCGGGTCGTTCGCGCCGAGCACGCTGACTGCGGTGCGCACGACATCCATCGGATGCGCCGTCATCGGCGTGAGATCGATGGCGGCCTTCACGTTGGGCGCGAGGGCGCGACCGGCCCGCTCGGTCGCCTCGAACTCTGCGAGCTCACCATCGGACGGCAACTCGCCGTGCCACAGCAGCCAGGCGACCTGCTCGAACGAGCACTTCGCCGCGAGTTCCTGCACCGGGTAGCCGCGGTAGAGCAGCGAGTTGGTATCCGGGTTGACCTTGGACACCGCGGTCACGTCGACGACGACACCCGCGAGGCCCTTCTTGATGTCACTCGTGTCAGTCATCTTGTCCACGTCCTCGTGTCGGTGAGCTTGTGGCTCAGTTGCTGCGGTTGTTGCTCAGATCGAAGGTGAAGATTCCGTCGTCGAAGTTCGAGTATCCGGCGTAATCGACCAGTTCGTACAGGCGTGCGCGGGTCTGCATCTCACCGACCTTCGACGTCAGCGAGCCTTCGGCGATGATCGTGTCGAGTCCGCGCTCGGCAGCTCCCATGGCCAAGCGCAGCAGCGAGACCGGGAAGATCACGATGTTCACGCCGACATCCGCGAGCTGCTGCGTGGTGAACAGCTCGCTCTTGCCGAACTCGGTCATGTTGGCGAGGATCGGCACGTCGACGGCGGCGCGGATTGCGGCGAACTCCTCGAGGCTGGCCATCGCCTCCGGGAAGATCGCGTCGGCGCCCGCATCCACGAGCTTCTTGGCCCGTTCGAGAGCGGCCTGCATCCCCTCGACACCCCGGATGTCGGTGCGCGCCATGATCAGGAAGTTCGGATCCCTGCGTCCTGACACCGCGGCCCGGATGCGCTTCAGCGCGGTGTTCTCGTCGACGACCTCCTTGCCGTCGAGGTGGCCGCAGCGCTTCGGATTGACCTGATCCTCGATGTGCATCCCGGCGAGCCCGGCATCCTCGATGATCTGGACGGTGCGGGCAACATTCATCGGCTCACCGAACCCGGTATCGGCGTCGACCAGGGCCGGGAGGTCGGTGACGCGGGCGATCTGCCCGGCGCGCTGCGAGACCTCGGTCAGAGTGGTGAGGCCGATGTCGGGGAGTCCGAGGTCCGCGGCGAGAACGGCGCCGGACACGTACACGCCCTCGAAGCCCCTGTCCTGGATGAGCTGCGCGCTCAGCGGGTTGAAGGCCCCCGGCATCCTGAGCAGCTTGCCGCTGGCCAGCGCGGTGCGGAAGTTGGCGCGCTTCTCGTGCGCCGGGATCACGGTCTCAAGCACGGTGGTCCCCCCGCCCGCTCGCATGCCAAATCAAGGCTGGCGCAGCATTTCGCGCTGATTTCATGGGGTAGATCGGCAATTTCATCCGGCGTCTCCTTGATTTGGTAACGACATGGCCAGCGGATGCGGCGACCGCTAGAACAGACCGCGCGGCGGCGTCGGCAGACCCGGCGTCCAGACGGTGAGGCCCCCGAGTTCGGCGGCTGTGAGCTCGGGCAGACGCTGCGCGAGGGCGAGGAATCGCTCGATCTCGGCATCCGGCAGCACGCTGGCGGCCAGCGTGCGGAACTTGGTCAAGTAGTTCTCGCGCACGAACGGCCGAGCGCCGAGCGGGTGCGCGTCGGCCACGGCGATCTCGTCGGTGATCGTCTGACCGTTTATCAGGGTGATCTCGACGCGGCCGCCGAACGCCTTCTCGGCCGGGTCGTTCGAGTGGTAGCGGCGAGTCCACTCCGGATCTTCAACCGTGGTGATCTTGTGCCACAGCTCGACGGTGTCGGGGCGCGCGGCCCGTGACGGCGCGTACGAGTCGACGTGATGCCATGTCCCGTCCTGCAGCGCGACCGCGAAGATGTACGGCACCGAGTGGTCGAGCGTCTCGCGGCTCGCGGCCGGGTCGTACTTCTGCGGGTCGCCCGCTCCCGAGCCGATGACGAAGTGGGTGTGGTGACTGGTCGCGAGCACGATCTTCTCGACGTTCGCCGGGTCTTTCAGCTCCGGATGCTGCGAGCCGAGCTTGCGCGCCAGGTCGATCCAGGCCTGCGCCTGGTACTCCGCGGAGTGCTCCTTCGTGTAGCTGTCGAGGATTGCGCGCTTGGCCTCGCCCGCCTCGGGCAGCGGGACCTCGTACCGACCCTCGGGCCCATCGAGCAGCCAGGCGATGACGCCGTCCTCTCCCTCCCAGATGGGCGAGGGGCTGGTCTGTCCCCGCATGGCGCGATCCACAGACTCGATGGCCATCTTCCCGGCGAAAGCTGGAGCGTATGCCTTCCACGTCGAGATCTCCCCCTTGCGCGACTGCCTCGTCGCAGTCGTCGTGTGGAGCGCCTGGCCGATGGCCTGGTAGATGGTCGCGACCGGCAGCCCGAGCAGCGTGCCGATTCCCGCCGCCGCGCTCGGCCCGAGGTGGGCGACGTGATCGATCTTGTGAGCGTGCAGGCTGATCGCCTTGACGAGATCGATCTGGATCTCGTATCCCGTGGCGATCCCGCGCAGGAGAGCCGCGCCATCCGCGCCGGTGTGCTGCGCGACGGCGAGGATCGGCGGGATGTTGTCACCCGGGTGCGAGTACTCGGCCGCGAGGAAGGTGTCGTGGAAGTCGAGCTCGCGCACCGCGACCCCGTTCGCGAAGGCCGCCCACTCGGGGCTTGAGCGCACCGTCGAGCCGAAAACCGTGGCACCGGG
The DNA here is from genome assembly GCA_030776385.1 of Actinomycetota bacterium. GTDB lineage: Bacteria > Actinomycetota > Actinomycetes > Actinomycetales > Microbacteriaceae > Lysinimonas. The sequence goes on along the minus strand of JALYHS010000228.1, from coordinate 2,912 downwards.
GGCGTACGGATGCGCCTCCGACTGCCCGCGCGCGGCGACGACGGGCGCGCGACTCAGCGACGCCGTGGCGACGGCCGCGTTGTCGATCACACGGTTGATGATCATGTTGGTGACCTCGTCGGTCACGGCGACCGGGTCGGCGGCGACCTCCGCGATCTTCCAGGCGAGCTGCTCCTCGCGGGGCAGGCTCTCGTCGCTGCGATGCATCCGCAGGGCGTGGTTCTTCATGTCAGGCGCCTTCCTGGCCGGTGGTGTGCAGTGCCGCGCGCTCGGCGCGTTCGTTCAGGGTCGCGGTGATGGTCGTGAGCGAGCCGCGCAGATGCACAGCGGTCGCGGATGCCGCGAGCTCGCCATCTCCGTCGCGCACGGCCTCGCAGATCAGCCGGTGCTCCGCGGCGGCACGCAGCAGACGCTCGGGGTTGTCCTGCGCGAGCCGTCGAGCTCGGAACAGGTGGATGCGCACACTCTCGAGAGCGGACCGCAGCGCCGGGTTTCCGACCGCGTCGTCCATGGCGACGTCGAAGCGGGCTACTACGGCGTAGTACGCCTCGGTGCCGCCCACTTCGAGTGTCTCGGTCGCGTGGGCGAAGCTGTCCGCGAGCTCCTGGAACACCCCGGGATCACGGCGTCGCGCCGCCAGCCGCGCGGCCTGTTGCTCGAGCGCCGCACGCACCTCGAACTGCTGCACGATGCTCTCGACCGAGATGTCGGGGACGACTCCCGTGCGGCCACGGCTGGTGTCGACCAGACCCTCGAGCGCGAGACGGGCGAGCGCTGCGCGGAGGGGCGTCCGCGATACCCCGAGCCGCAGCGCCAACTCGGTCTCGCTGAGCGCGGTTCCGGGCGCGATCCTCCAATTCAGGATGTCGTCGCGAAGCGCCTCATACGCTCGATCACTGGCCAGCACGGGGCGATGCTACGCCCCGGAGCACCCTTTTGTATACAGAACCCCCTTGATCTGCGCGAAAATCGCCCAGATCTGCCGCATATGTATCCAGCGCTGTCAGGGCGCTGTGCCCACGCTCACGCGCGGCAGGCCACTCTCGTCAGCAGTCGCAGCCGATGACGCCATCCGATGACGTCGACGACGACACGCGCGGCCCGGTGAGCTCGTCCACCGGTCGCAGCACGGGACCCGCGTCGTCCACGACCGGGAGCCCCTCCCGAGCCCAGTACTCGAAGCCGCCGATCAGCTCGCGCACCTCATAGCCCAGACGGCTGAAGTGGAGCGCCGCCTTCGTCGAGCCGTTGCATCCGGGTCCCCAGCAGTAGACGACCACCGGCGCGTCGAGCGGGATCTCGGATGCCGCCCGCGCACTGATCTCACCGGTGGGCAGGTGGATCGCGCCGGCCGCCCGCCCCTGCTGCCAGGCCACGTGCCCGCGAGTGTCCACCAGGACGAAGCGATCGCCCGCCGTCTGGGCCGCGGCGACATCCGAGGGGTCGGTCTCATAGCGGAGCTTCGCGGCGAAGTGCTCGACGGCGGCGTCGCGTGCGGTGGTTGCGGTGGTTGCGGTCGCAGTGGTCGTCATCCCTCGACGCTAACCGCGCATCGCTTGCCCGATCGACAGAACGAGCGTCACGCCGCATCCACAAGCTGCCAACCGCGCGGCGTCGTCCTGTTGCCAAATCAAGGCTGGCAGGATCCGGATGACCTCACGCCCCCATGAAATCGTCCCGAAGTCGCGCCCCAGCCTTGATTTGGCAACGATCAACCACCCGATACCCTCGAGGCAGTGAGCGAGCATCCCGAGCCCCCCGCCGCGCAGCCCGAGTCGGTGGCGCACCGCCCGCGCAGGCGCTTCGTCGACATCACACCGCTGCGCTCCTCGCCCACCTTCGCGCGGCTCTGGATCGGGTCCGCCGTCTCCGGTATCGGCGCGCAGCTGACCCTGGTCGCGGTGGGCCTGCAGATCTACGACATCACGAAATCGACGTTCGCGGTCGCGCTGGTGGGCGGCATCTCGTTGATTCCGATGATCATCGCCGGTCTCTGGGGCGGCGTGCTGGCGGACGCCTTCGACCGCCGCGCGGTGCTCATCATCAGTGCGACCACGGGCTGGCTGACCACGCTCGGCCTGATCACCCTCGCCTGGCTCGAACTCACGAGCGGAACGGCCGCCGTGTGGCCGTTCTACGTGCTGACCACGATCAACGCGGTCGCGGCGACGATCACGCAGGCCACTCGCGGCTCGGTGACGCCCCGCATCCTGCCGCCGCATCTCGTCGCCTCGGCGAGCGCCCTCAGCGGGATCTCGCTGGGCATCATGCTGACCGTCGGCCCGGCATTGGCAGGCGTTCTGGTGGCGAGCGTCGGCTTCGCCTGGACATACACCGTGGATGCCCTGCTCTTCTTCGCCGGATTCCTGGGCATCTTCTCCCTTCCGAAGCTGCCGCCCCTCGAGGCGACAACAGGCGCGGGCTGGAAGTCTCTGCGCGACGGGCTGGCGTTCCTCGCGAGGGCGCCGAACATCCGCGCCGGCTTTCTCATCGACGTGCTCGCGATGGGTCTCGGGCGCCCCTTCGTGATTCTGCCGGCCGTCGGCGCTCTCGTGATCGGCGGGGGCCCGGTGACCGTCGGCATCCTGACCGCGTGTGCCGCGATCGGCACCTTCCTGACCAGCCTGTTCAGCGGGCCGGTCGGGCACGTTCGTCGCTACGGGCTCGCGATCGGGCGCAGCGTGATGATCTACGGCGGATTCATCCTGCTGTTCGGCATCGTCATCGGCGCCATGCAGTCCGGATGGTTCGGAACTGTCGGAGCGCGCTTCGACCGAGTCAATGTGCCTGCGCTCGTCATCGCGGGCATCGCCCTGGCCGGAACCGGTGCCTCCGACGAGGTGAGCGCGATCTTCCGCACCACGATGATGCTGACCGCGGTGCCGGACGGGATGCGTGGCCGCCTGCAGGGC
>JALYHS010000227.1 GCA_030776385.1 Actinomycetota bacterium | reverse complement strand
GGGTGCAGGGGCTGGATTCGGGAGCGGACGACTACCTGATCAAGCCGTTCGCGTTCGCCGAGTTCAGCGCGCGCATCCGGGCCCTCGTCCGCCGCGACGCCGCGGCACCCAAGGCCTCGCTGCGGGTCGGCGGTCTCGAGTTGGATTCGGCGACCGTGCGGGCATCCGTCGACGGCGCCGCTCTCTCGATGAGCATGAAGGAGTTCACCCTGTTGCGGTTCTTCGCCGCGCACCTCGGCGAGGTCCTGACCCGCGAGGAGATCCTCACCGAGGTGTGGGGCACAACGCACCACATCGACCGCAACGTCGTCGACCAGTATGTGAGCTACCTGCGCCGCAAGCTCGATCCCGCCGGCGCGGGCGTGCGCATCACCACGGTGCGCGGATCCGGATACCGTTTTGAGGTCGAGACTCCGTGAGGCGGCTCTCCGTCCGCGCGCGCATCACGATCGGCAGCCTGGTCGTGGCCATGGTGCTGCTGAGCCTGGCGTTGCTGATCGTCCGGAGTCAAGTCGGCACGGTCCTCTCCGATGCGGATGCGGTTCTCGCCCAGAGCGACCTGACGGCGTTCGAGCGTGACATCACCGCCAATCCAACCGCGGAAGTCGACAACCCGGGAACCGGGGTGCTCGTCTTCGTACGCAACCCGGCGGGAGCGGTGCAGGTCAACACCCTGCCGCACGATATCGACCGAGCCGTCGGCAGCCGCCCGGCAACGACCCAGCAGTTCGAGTTCACCGACGACGAGGGCCGCGATTTCATCGTGATCGGGCGGGAGGTCACGACCAACGCGGGCACCTGGGCCCTGTGGTCGGCCCGCAGCACCTCGTCGAGCGAGCTTGCTCTCGCGGGTCTCGACCGGGTACTGCTGGTCGGCGGCATCATCCTGTTGCTGGCTTTCGGGGCCGCCTCCTGGCTGCTCGCCACCGTTGCGCTGCGGCCTGTCGCGCGCATGCGCAAGCAGGCGGAAGCGCTCGGAACGACCCTCGACGGCGAACTGCCCGTCGGCGGCGCCCGCGACGAGCTCGCCGCCCTCGCCTCGACTCTGAACGAGTTGCTCGCGCGGCTGCGGGCCTCCTCGGCGCGCGAGAAACAGATGATCTCCGACGCGGCCCACGAGCTGCGGACTCCGCTGGCCTCGCTCACAACGCAACTCGAGCTCGCGCACGACGACGCGGGGAACGCGGATGCTCTCGCCGAGCGCCTGCGCGGAGCCGAAGCATCCGCGGGGCGCCTTGCCGCGCTCGCGACCAATCTGCTCGAGCTCAACCGACTCGAGATCGACGGCCGTGAGCCGACGACGTCGACCGACGCGGAGCTGACGACCGAGTTGATGGGCGCCATCGACCGGGCGAGGATGCTGGGGCTCGCGCGTTCGGTGGATGTCGGATTCGACGTGCGCGGCGTTCCGCACCAGCAGCGCTACCGGATCGACCCGCACTCCTTCGGCCGAATCCTCGACAACCTGCTGGTGAACGCGATTCACGCGGTTGCGACCGGGGGCACCATCGAGGTGGGACTCGACCAGGGCGCATCCGGGCTCCTCCTCACGGTCACCGATGACGGTCCCGGGATGCCCGAGGAGTTCCTTGCGAAGGCCTTCGAGCGCTTCAGTCGCCCGGATGCCGGCCGGTCGACGAGTGCGGGCGGCAGTGGACTCGGCCTCGCTCTCGTGCAGGCGATCGTCGTCTCGGCGGGTGGCACGGTACTTCTCCGCAATCTTTCGCACGGCTTCGTCGTTGAGGTGCAACTCCCGCAGATGTGAGATCTCACACCTCTGCGGAGGCGTGCTCATGGTCTTCGCATAGGAAGCGTGCAGAAACTGGTCTCATGACCACTCAGGCCGGCTCTCGCTCGGCGCTTCCGACCCGGGACGTGCGCGCGCCGCGCATCGACCGCCGACGCCAGTACGCGCGGCGGGCCCGGATGTCGGATCTGCTCGTCACGCTCCTGTGGGCCTCGGGTGCGGCATCCGTCGCCCTCTACCTGGCCTATGGCGGCATGAACGCCTGGAACGGCCCCTCCGGGGTGATCACCGGCCTCGGCATCATCGCCGGACTCATCGGGAGCGATTTCGTGCTGATCATGCTCGTGCTCGCAGCCCGCGTCCCGGTCATCGACCGCACCATCGGCCACGACCGCGCGGTGGCGACCCATCGTCGGCTCGGCAAGCCGGCGCTCTACCTGCTGCTGGCTCACGGCGCACTGCTCCTGATCGGCTACGGAGCGAGCACCGGCCTCAACCCGATCGCCGAGATCGGCCCGATGTTGGCGCTGCCCGACATGCCGCTGGCGTTCGTCGGGACGGCCCTGTTCATCCTGGTCGTCGTCACCTCGCTCGTCGCCGTGCGTCGCAAGTTCAGCTACGAGGGCTGGCACCTCGTCCACCTGATCAGTTACTTCGCCGTGATCTTCGCCCTGCCGCACCAGTTCAGTGACAGCGGGATGCTCGCCACCGGCACCTGGCAACGGATTTACTGGATCGCGCTCTACGTGCTGGCGCTCGCGGCCATCGTCGTCCACCGCTTCCTGAAGCCGATCGTGTCCACCTTCCGGCACCGGATCACGGTGGCGGGCACCGAGACGCTGTCACCCGGCGTCGTGTCGATCCACCTCCGGGGCAGGAACCTCCGGCGCCTCGGCAGCGAGGGCGGCCAGTTCCTGATCTGGCGCTTCTGGACCGGCAAGACCTGGTACCACTCCCATCCGATCTCGCTGTCTGCGATGCCGAGCGACAGCCGCGCGCGCATCACCGTGCGGGAACTCGGGGCCGGCAGCAGCCGGATCAGTGCGATTCCTGCGGGCACGGCGGTCTCGATCGAAGGCCCGTACGGCATCTTCTCGGATGTCGCGCGCACCGCCCCGCGCCTGGCGATCATCGCCGCCGGCATCGGCGTGACCCCGGTGCGCGCGCTGCTCGAGAACGCGAGGATCGCGCCTGGGGAGGCGACGGTGCTGCTGCGCGCAGGCAACACCGACGAGACGTACCTCTGGGACGAGATGGGCGAGATCGCGGCCGCCAAGGGCGCAACGCTCTACAAGTCGATCGGCCACCGCTCGCGCGGCTACTCGAGCTGGCTGGCGGAGAAGGATGCGCGGCGCGGTGTCACCCTGCAGAGCATTTTCCCGAAGCTGATGCAGTCCGACCTGTACCTCTGCGGACCGAGCAGCTGGCTTGACGCGGTCGAGGACGAGGCCCGGGCTCTCGGCATCCCGGAGCACCAGATCCACGCGGAGAGGTTCGACTGGTGAGGGGGTGTCTGCGGTGAGGAAGCGAGCGGTCGCCGCCAGCGTGCTCGCGTCGCTTGGCATCCTGACGGTCGGTTGGCAGATGGGGGCGGCCACCGCCGCGCCAGCGGTCTCGACGAGCGGGGGAACGGCATCGGGGTCGACGGC
>JALYHS010000226.1 GCA_030776385.1 Actinomycetota bacterium | reverse complement strand
AATGCTGAGCCGAGCGGCTCATTCGGGATGGCAGCCCAGCAGATCGCGTAGATCAGCAGCTGGGATCCGGGGAGTACGAACGACAGGATCGCGACGAGACGCACAGCGGTGACGTTCCAGCCGAAGCGGCGGGCGAGACCCGCGCACACTCCGGCCACGACGCGGCCTTGACGGGGACGAACGAGCGTGGGAGCGGTGGTGGTTGTCATGGTTCGAGCTTCGCCTCCTGGGTCGTGGGAAACCAGGGGGCTATCCCCCCGTCTCGAGGAGGAGGAACCCGTCGACCAGCAGCTCGCGCACCTCCGCCACCGTGCCGCGCTCGAGCTCGGCGACATCCAGGTCCAGAAGTTGGGCAACCGCGGTCACGATCGCGCCGAGGGGAAGGTCGCCGTCGCACGCGCCGACGATGGCCGCGAGTTCCGTTCCGACGCGCAGCTCCCGGCGGAATCCACCACCCTGTCGCAGCACCAACACGCTCGGGTCCGCCTCGCCCGGCCAATGGCTGCGTTCCTCGGTGACATCACTCGAAACATGCAGACGTGTGGCGAGCACCTCCTCATCCGTGCGCGGAGCCTGCCAATCGTGGGCGGCAACCGCTGTCGAGAGGTGCGAGCCGAGCCCCGCGGTCCCGCGACCGAGCGGAGCATCCAGGCGCTCGACCCGTCGCAGGCGGGGGTACTCGCGCGTGAGCGACTGAGCAGGTGCGGGATGTCGCAGCAGCAGATACCCGAACCCCACCGCGGTCACTCCCCGTGCCGCGAAGTCGTCGAGCCACGCACCGCACAGCCGCTCGAACTCGGGCGTCCCGCGACGAGTCCCGCCGTCACGGATCCAGGTCTCGGCGTACTGGGCCGGATCCTGCCGATCGCGCTCGATGATCCAGGCGTCAAGACCGGCGTCGTCGGCCCAGCCCGCGGCGCGCTGCAGGCCGTCGGACCCCGAGGCGGCCGGCTCGGCGCGGTACTCCCAGTTGCCGAGCAGTTGGGCGATACCTCCCGCCGTCAGGTGCTCGCGAGCTCCGATGACAACCTCGTGCACGAGAGCATCGCCGACCATCCCGCCGTCGCGATATTCATACGCAGGAACCCCCGAGGTGCGCGGGGTGATGACGAAGGGCGGGTTCGACACGATGCGGTCGAACCGCTCGCCGGCGACCGGCTCGAAGAGGCTGCCGAGCCGGAACTCGATGTTCCCGATCCCGTTGAGCGCCGCGTTGAGGCGCGCGAACTCCAGGGCGCGCGCCGAGATGTCGGTGGCGACGACCCGAGCGGCCCAGCGCGAGGCGTGCAGAGCCTGGATGCCGCATCCGGTTCCGAGGTCGAGCACCGAGCCGACCGGGTCGGGCAGCAGCAGTCCGCTCAGGGTGAGCGAGGCGCCACCGACGCCGAGCACGTGGTCGGTGCGGAGCGCGCGGCCGGTGGCGAGCTCGCCCAGGTCGCTCGCGATCCACCAGGAGCCTGCGCCCTGCGTGTCGAGGAAGTCGTACGGCCGCAGGTCGACCAGCGCGACGACACTGTCGCCGCGCACCTCGCAGAGGCCCAGCTCGCGCGCACCGGAGAGCGTGATGCCCGGCAGTGCGTCCTCGGCCGCAGACACGGCGACGGGCATCCCGAGCATGAAGAGGTTCGCCAGCGTGGCTCGCGGACCGGTGTCGCCGGCGAGCGCGCGCAGAGCGGGAAGTCGGTTGCCGCGCTCGAGGGCGGCATCCGCCTCGCCCCCCCACAGCGCTCCGAGCGCGTCGACGGTGTAGCGCGCCGCCGTCAGGTCCGCGCGCAGGCGTTCGATAAGCGCAGCATCCACCGCTCCATCTAAGCGCGAGAACCGGATGACACGACTCGGTTGCTGAGCGTTCGGTCGCTGAGCGCTCAGTTGCTGAGTACAGACAGGATGTTGCCCGCCGGGTCGAGGAACCACGCGATGTCGGGCCCGCGGTTCGCGGCCTTACCGCGCGTGATCCCCTTCTCGTCCTGATACGTCCCCGGGTAGACCTCGATCGTCACGCCGGATGCGACGAGCTCATCGACGGCGACGTCGATGTCCGCGACCTCGAAGTTGAGAACGGTGAAGGTGGCGGGCACATGGTTCGGTTTCGCGTAGACGAAGACCGGCGCTCCCCCCGTGATGTCGAGCTGCAGACCCATCGAGGTATCGGCGACTTTGAGGCCGAGCGTGTCGCGGTAGAACGCGAGCGCGGTGGCCTCATCGTCGACGGAGAACCCGCTGAAGCCACCCGTGGTCGTAAGCATCCTGACTCCTTTGTGTACGCTGTTCACAATGTTAGCGCGCGACAGCTACCGGCATGGCGACCTTCGCCAGGCGCTCCTGGATGCGGGTCTCGAGATGGCCCGCGAGGGCGGCCCGGACGCGGTCGTGCTGCGCGAGGCGACCCGGCGCGCCGGAGTCTCCCCCAACGCCGCATACCGGCACTTCGCGGACCGCACCGAACTCGTCGAAGCGGTCAGCGACGCAGCCCAGTCCCTGGTGGCGGCCGCGATCGAAGCCGAATGGGATGCCGTCCCGGCCACGCTCGACCCCGTCGAGTCCGCCCACGCGCACTTTCGCGCCGTCGGTCGCGGGTATCTGGGATTCGCGCGCGACGAGCCGGGACTGTTCCGTAGCGCGTTCACCGTCCCGCGGGACTTGGAGACCGCTCTCGCCCCGGGGAAAGCCGGTCCCGGCGGACGCACCTCGTTCCAGCTTCTGGCCGACGCGCTCGACGAACTGGTCTCGGTCGGTTCCTTTCCTCCCGAACGTCGCCCCGGGGCCGAGTTCTCGGCCTGGTCCGCGGTGCACGGTCTGGCGATGCTCGTGCTCGAGGGTCCACTG
>JALYHS010000225.1 GCA_030776385.1 Actinomycetota bacterium | reverse complement strand
GTCCAGCCCCGAGTACGGGTCGCGGTTGGCCCAGAGGTACAGGCCGCCGTAGATGACCGGGACGAGCATCAGCGCGACGAGCGCGAGGCGCGCAAGCGGGGTGGCGACGAGACGAGCAAGCTCGGCGCGGATGAGGGCGGGAACGGTCATGACGCGCGGCTTTCGGAGGTGTCTGATGGAGCAAGGTCGAAGAGAGAGAGCGCGTCGTCACCGACGGGCTCCGGGTGCGGGAGCCGATCCAGGTGCGCGACCGTCGCATGGTCGGTGACGACGAGCACGGCCACTCCGTCGCCGCCCGCTCCGCCGTGAGCCGCCGTCTCGCGCACCAGGTGCCACCACCGGGCGGGCTCCCCGCCGTGGCGCTCGGGCGAGGTGATGACGAGCGCCTCGACATCCGGGCGTCGCAGGGCCAGGTCGATGAGGAGGCTGAGGCGGTCCACGGCGGACAGGCTGCCGAACGGTCGCTTTTCGTTCTTCATCGACGTGGGGAACCGCGGATTTCGACCTCTCGACGGGCGCGCGAGTGCGAGTTCCTCTCGGACGACGCTCGATACGCTCACGTCGTCCGAGTGTTCGGCGACCAGCGGGGTGTCGATGAGGGCGACCGAGCGACGCAGCTGCGCGGGGGTGAGGGGATTGGACGTGCCCCCGGCTTCGGTGCGCACCGCCGTGACCGAACCGGCATCGAGCTTCATGCGCCCGGATGCTGCGAGAGAGAGCAGCGTCGGACGGCTGCCCCCCTCGGTCTCGAGCAACGTTGCGCCGCCCGTCGAAAAACTTGCGCTGACGGGCGGAAGCGCGGCGGTCGGTTCGGTGCCGACGGTTGCGCCGTCGAGGGTCACGCGGATCACGCGGTCGCCCGTCCGTTCGCACCGAGCGGTTGGCCGCCGAGCTCGGGGGTCCGCTCGATCAGGCGGCCGGCGGCGGCGGCATCGAGTCCCGCCATCGAGAGTACGGCGAGCATGACAAGACGCCGCCCGGTCGCCGCACCCATCCGCGTTCTCGTGGCTTCGTTGAGCACCGCGATCGCGGCCCCCTCGATGAGTCGGGCGACCGTCTCGGGAGCCATGTCGCGACGGATCACGAAGTCTCCCTTCGATGACGCACCCTCGACGACGGCGTCCAGCAGGTGTCGACGGATCGGCATCAGCCGCGCGACGACGAGAAACTGGAAGGGCCCGCTTACGGCGAACGCCGACATCACGCGCACGTTCTCGACCTCGAGCCACAGCCGGGAACCGATCAGGGCGATCCGGACGAGGGGCTCGGGGTGGTCGACGCCCGCAAGCGCCGCGGCGACGCGCGCCGCGCCGCTCGAGATCAGTTCTTTGAGCAGCGCGTCGCGGTTGGCGAAGTGCCCGTAGACGGAGCGACGGGTCAGACCGGCTTCCACCGCGATCGCGTCGAGGCCGGCATCCGGATCCCGGTTGAGGACGACGCGCGCGGCCGCAAGCAGTGCGGCTCGGTTCTGCATCGCATCGCGTCGCGGGGCGCGAGGAGTCGTGGTCGTGGACATGAGTCCCACCCTAGTAACTTGCACAGACATGTGCAAATTAGAATCTCGAGGAGATGACTCCCATCTGCGCTATTAATAGCTCATGAGCGGAGTCAGCGAGCGGATGACCCGGCGTCCCTGGCAGCGGCCGACTCTGCGGGGCAACGAGGGTGACCGTCAGGTCGGCTGGCTCGAGCTCTTCTTCGACCTCGTCTTCGTCGTGATCCTCGCCACGCTCGCGGACGGCGTCGCCCACCACCTGAGCGGCGACGGTCCGCGTGACTTCGTGCTCCAGTTCCTCGCGGTGTTCTGGATCTGGAACGCGTTCACCTACTACAGCGAGCGATTCGAATCCGACGGGCTCGAGACCCGAGTGTTCACCTTTGTCGCGATCCTGGCCGTCGCGGGGCTCGCCGTCTGGGGGAGCGACGGTTTGGGGGCCGGCTACCTCGGCTTCGCGCTCTCGTACACCGCTGCCCGACTTCTCAACATCACCATGTGGTTGCGCGCGGCGTACTACAACCCGCCATTCCGTTCGACGGCGCTGTCCTTCGCCGGCGGCTTCGTGGTGGCGTCATCCCTCATCGCGATCAGTTTCACGGTCGAAGGCACCCCTCGCGTCGTCATCTGGGGCACCGCGGTCGTGCTCGAGATCGTGACCCCGGCGATTTTCAACCGGACGCAATGGAAGCTGCCGGCGATCTCGCGCGACAAGTATCCCGAGCGGTTCGGGCTGTTGACCATGATCGTCCTGGGTGAGGTGGTCGCGAGTGTGATCGGTGGCATCGCGGCGGTCCACACCGCCGGCGAACTGACCGGCTCAACCGTCGCGAACGGCGTGATCGGGCTCGCGATCGGTTTCGGGCTGTGGTGGATCTACTACGACTTCGTCGGGCGACGCGTTCCCTTCCCGCCGCTTCCGATCCAGCTGACCTGGCTGTACCTGCACTTCTTCCTGCTGATCGGGCTGGTGGCCGTCGGAGTCGGAGTCGCGGTCGGCATCACGC
>JALYHS010000224.1 GCA_030776385.1 Actinomycetota bacterium | reverse complement strand
CACCTGCACCGTCCACAAGGACGTTACACAGGGCAAGCTCGTGAAGGCCTACCTCGGCTTCGTCGAGAGCACCCTCGGCCAGGCGGTCGCCGCGAAGAACGCCGGATCGGCTCCCCTGCCGGACTCGGTCCTCAAGGACGCCCAGACGACGATCGCCACCATCAAGTAGCACCTCCACGTAGCACCTCGTAGGAAATGCTCGCAGGACATATCCTGCTGGCAGCCGGTCACGCCGGTGAGACCCCCGCCCCCAGCGAGAAAGAACTCAGTGAGCATTCGAACAGCTGGTTCCTCCGCCGATGCGGCGCCGTCCACCGGCGTGACCTCCTCGACGTCCGGCCCTCGCTCCCCCTGGGGAGCGGGGGCGGGTCGTACGAAGTCCAAGGGTCGCCCCGAGGATCGGATCTTCTTCGGCCTGAGCTTCGGCTCAGCCGTCCTGATCATGGTGATCCTCGCCGCGGTCGCGATCTTCCTGATCGTCCAGTCCCTTCCCGCCATCGTCGCGAACTGGCAGACCGGCGATCTCGCCGGGGGGACGACCGCCGGCAATACCAGCTTCTGGGGTTACGTCGCGCCGCTGGTCTGGGGCACGATCTTCGTGTCTGCCATCGCCCTCGTGATCGGCGCGCCGATCGCGATCGGCATCGCCCTCTTCATCTCGCACTACGCGCCGCGGCGCCTCGCCGGGATCCTCGGCTACCTGGTGGATCTGCTGGCCGCCGTCCCCTCGGTCGTCTTCGGCCTGTGGGGCATCTTCGTCATTCGACCGTTCCTGCTTCCGCTGGAGCACTGGCTCAACGCCAACCTCGGCGGAATCCCCCTGTTCGGCGGCACCGCCTCCAGCACGGGCTCAACGATCCTGGCGGGCGCCGTCGTGCTTGCCGTCATGATCCTGCCGATCATCACGTCGATCTCGCGCGAGATCTTCCTGCAGACCCCGCGACTCCACGAGGAGGCCGCGCTCGCGCTCGGCGCGACCAAGTGGGAGCTGATCCGCCTCGCCGTGTTCCCGTACGCCCGCTCCGGTGTGGTCAGCGCGATCCTGCTCGGGCTCGGCCGCGCCCTCGGCGAGACGATGGCCATCGCCCTGATCATCTCCCCGTCGCTGATATTCTCGCTGCACCTGCTCACCGACACCCGGAACTCGCAGACGATCGCCGCGAACCTGGCCCTCAACTTCCCCGAGTCGAACACCCTCCAGCGCCAGGCTCTGATCGGCACCGGCCTCATGCTCTTCGTGATCTCGCTCGCGGTGAACTTCGCGGCACGTGGCATCATCGCGCGTACCGGCCCCGGCGGAGGAGCCAAGAAGCGCAAGAACGGCTCGCAAGCCAGCGTGGGAGTTGTGCTCGTGCCGGGCGAGACCCCGATCGTCGTCGCTGACACGGCGCTGTCGGCGACCGACCCTGGATCGCCGGAAGATCGAGCCGCCCGAGAGAGGCAGTCATGACCGCGAGTGTGCTCACCAGCCCGCGCAAGCCGCGTCCTCAGGACAACGGCCTGACATCCGGCCAGCTTCCTCGATTCTTCGAGCTGTACGCGCTGGGTAGTTCCCTGCTGGTGGTGGCCGGGATCTTCGCGCTGATGGGCTTCAATCTGGTCGGCTGGCTCGTGGTCACCGCCCTCGTCTACCTGGTCGCGGTGGGCGTGTTCTCGACGATCGTGGAGAACCGCCGCAAGGCCACGGACAGGGTCGTCCGCGGCCTCGTGATCGTCGCGTTCCTGCTCGCATTCATCCCCCTGGTCTCGACGCTCGGCACCGTCGTGATCCGCGGCGCAAGCTCGCTGAACATCCCCTTCATCACCCAATCCACGCACACCGCCTTCGACGCGAACACCCTCAAGGTGACCGTGACCCAGGGCGCACTGCAGTCGATCATCGGCACTCTCGAGATCACCGGGATCGCCGCGCTGATGTCGGTACCGGTCGGACTCCTCACCTCGATCTACCTGGTCGAATACGCCCAGCCCACCCAGTGGATGCCGCGGACCGTCACCCTTCTCGTCGATGTGATGACCGGCATCCCCTCGATCGTCGCCGGACTCTTCGCGTTCTCGCTCTTCACCCTCCTCGTCGGCCCGAAGGCCTTCAGTGGCTTCTCGGCATCCGTTGCTCTCTCGGTGCTGATGATCCCGATCGTCGTGCGCTCCAGCGAGGAGATGCTGAAGCTGGTGTCGTCCGAGCTGCGCGAGGCCTCATACGCGCTCGGAGTCACCAAGTTCCGGACCATCACCCGCATCGTGCTCCCGACCGCGATCGCGGGCCTGGTGACCGGCATCATGCTCGCCATCGCCCGCGTCATCGGGGAGACCGCGCCGATCTTCATCGCCGCGAGCTTCACCAGCAACTTCAACGGGAACCCGTTCAGCGGCCCGATGAGCAGCCTGGCCGTCCAGGCGTACGCGAACTACAAATACCCGGGAACCGACATCCCGGCGTCCGTCAGCTCCGCGTGGGGCGCCGCTCTGCTGCTCGTGCTGCTCGTGGTCATCCTCAACCTCATCGCGCGAATCATCGCCCGCATCTTCGCCCCCAAGGGTCTGCGCTAGACGCGACCGCATCCACTCGCCCGAATCAAGTCCGACGAAACGGAACCCAGTGTCCAAGCGCATCGAGGTCAACGATCTCAACGTCTACTACAGCGACTTCCTCGCGGTGGAGGGCGTCTCGATCACGATCGAGCCCCGCACGGTGACGGCCTTCATCGGCCCGTCCGGCTGCGGCAAGTCGACCTTCCTCCGCACCCTGAACCGGATGCACGAAGTCATCCCCGGCGCGCACGTGGAGGGCAAGGTCGTCATCGACGGCAACGACCTTTACGCGCCCGGCGTGGACCCGGTGCTCGTACGCCGGCAGGTCGGCATGGTGTTCCAGCGGGCGAACCCGTTCCCGACGATGTCGATCGCCGACAACGTGCTCGCCGGCGTGCGGCTCAACAACCGTCGCCTCTCCAAGTCGGATGGCGATGCGCTCATCGAGAAGTCGCTCAGGGGCGCGAATCTCTGGGAAGAGGTCAAGGACCGCCTGAGCCTCCCGGGCCAGGGCCTCTCCGGCGGCCAGCAGCAGCGCCTCTGCATCGCGCGTGCGATCGCGGTCTCGCCCGACGTGCTGTTGATGGACGAGCCGTGCTCGGCCCTCGACCCGATCTCGACGCTCGCCATCGAGGACCTCATCGAGGAACTCAAGCAGGAGTACACGATCGTGATCGTGACCCACAACATGCAGCAGGCCTCGCGCGTCAGCGACAAGACGGCGTTTTTCAACATCGCGGGCGCAGGCAAGCCGGGAAAGCTGATCGAGTACGACGAGACGAACACGATCTTCTCGCGCCCGAATGTGCAGGCCACCGAGGACTACGTCTCCGGCAAGTTCGGATGAGGTCGCGTCGCCTCAGGCGTCGCGCTTCCACTCGTAGGGCGTCGTTGTCGACACCTTGAGGAATCCCGACCTCTCGAGGATCGGGCGCGAGTAGTCGGTCGAATCGCTGTTCATCAGGGTCTTGCCCATCCGGAGCGCCGAACGGGCTCGGGCGCTGGTGAGGGCCCGGTAGATCCCGCGACCCCGCCACCGCTCGAGGGTCGCTCCGCCCCAGAGACCGGCGAAGTCCGAATCGCGGACCGGCTCGACACGCCCAGCGCTGACGATCATCCCGTCGACCTCGGCGACCCAGAGCTCCATGCCGTCGTTCCGCGCGACGCGGGCCACCACGGCGTCCGCGATCTCAGTCGAGATCTCCGGTGAGTCGCCGAACGCTTCGCCCTGCATCGCGGCCATGGCGCGCACGTCGGCCTCCTCGGTGACCTGCCGCAGGGTGACACCGTCAGGAAGCGGGACGTCGACGGCCAGCGCCGCTGCCTCGCCGATCATGATCGATTCGGATTCGTCCGGCACGAAGCCGTTCTCGAGCAGCGCCTCGTGGAGACCCGGCGTGTGGTCGTGGCCGCGGGTCTTCCACTCGACACGGACAACGTCGGGGTGGGCGCGATAGTGGGCGAGAGCCTCGGGGACGAGGGTGCGCAGGGACTCGCCCTCGGCGGCATCCGGTCGCTTGTATGTGACGAATCCGCGCCCGCCCCGGAAGATCACCATCCGGAGCGGACCAAGCAGCTCGACGCGGGTCGCGCTGGGCGTCTCGGCTACGGCGCGCAGTTGTTCGTCGTACGCCGCGAGGTAGCGGGCCTTCAGATCATCGTCGTTTTGCATGTCGACAGTCATCCATCCACTCTGGCACGCGACAACGGTCGAAACGAAACAGCCGGACGGCGACCCGATGACCGAGACGGCAGCCGCAGGAATGACGAAAGGCCCGGACGCTCGCGTCCAGGCCTTTCTGCAATGGTGAGGTCGTCTACGCGGTTGTGACGACCGCGATCGGAGAAGTGGTGGGTTTCTTCGATCCGCCCGCGGGCTCGATGGTCACACCGATCGAGTCGCCCGCGTTCATCTTGCCGGCGAGGACGACGCTCTGCGTCGTCGAACCGTCCGCGTCGAACGTGCCGGCCGGAGTCGCACCGTTCGCTCGGATGTACCAGAGTTCATAGGTCAGACTGCTCGGCAGCTTGGTGAGTCCCGTGCCGAGCAGTGCGGATCGACGCTGCGCGACCGACCAGATGACGGTTGCCGAGCCTCCGCTCGAGACATCCACGGTACGTCGCTGGTAGTCGGCGGCCGCCTGGATCTGGTTGATCTGGGAGGCGGATGCCGTCACCTGCTGCCCCTGGATGACCGTGTTGATCGCCACACCGCCACCGAACACCAGGGCGACAGCGGCGGCCGCGGCGACCAGGGTCGTGACGGGACGCGTGTACCACCGACGGCGAGCGCGCTCCTCGGCGAGGTTGACGATCGGAGCAGTTCCGATCGCGGGGGCAACGGGGGCGAGTTCGTGGTCACCGGAATCGCTCAGGTCAGACGCGGTCAGCGGAGCAAGCTGCGGGGCGTTCGCAATGGCATCCAGGATGCTGACCCGCAACGAGGCGGGCGGGTCGACCGGCGCGACCGAGAGGCCGAGTTCGACCGCAGTGTCGGCCAGTTCGGTGACCTCGGCGCGAGTCTCCTCGGACTCGGCGAGCAGCTTCTCGAACTGCGCGTTCTCGACGTCACTCAGAGCGTGGAGTACGTAGGCACCGCTGTTGAGGGCAAGGTCCTTGGAGGGCTTCGGATTCATGATGCAACACCTAGTTCATCGCGCAGACGGATCATGCCGTCGCGCAGTCGAGTCTTCACCGTGCCGATGGGCACGCTGAGCATCGTGGCGACCTCGCTGTGGCTGTACCCACCGAAGTATGCGAGCTGGACGGCCTGTCGCTGCAGTTCTGTCAATCGCATCATGGCCTCCTTCACTCGTTCGGTTTCGATGCGTACTTCCACGTTCTCCGCCACCGTGTCGTACTCGGCGGCGAAGTCCCGGATGCCGATGCGCTGGTCGCGGTCCCGGCTGGCCTGGGAGGCCCTGACCCGGTCGACAGCCCGACGGTGAGCCATCGTGAGCATCCAGGCGATCGCACCGCCCTTGCTGGTGTCGTACCGCGTCGCCGACTGCCAGATCTCCAGGAAGATCTCCTGGGTCACCTCTTCCGACTGCGCGTGGTCCCGCAGCAGTCGCTTCACGAGTCCGAAGACTCGGGGAGCGGTGCGGTCGTACAACTCAGCGAATGCCCGCCGATCGCCCGCAGCAACATGCTGCAGCAGATCCTCGTTCGACAGCGTGGGCGTGGTTCCGTCCACATCGCCGAGATCTCGAGTCACAGCAGCAAGCATGTCACGACCTTCTCGGATGTTGGGTGGGTCAGAGAGGGTTCGGCGCTGTCCCGTGAACGGTTTGGGGTGAGTACCGGATTCACGGGATTCACCCGGGTGACTGGATGGCGGGTTCCCCTCGTCCGGCAGGGCTCTGGCGCGTAGCCTCCGCTGCGGAAAGTCGCACGCGCTCCGCGATTCCGGGGCGCGCAAGCGACATGGCGGCGCGCATTTCACCGTGAACCCGGGACGAGAAGCGCCGGACCGCGGAACGCCTCTCGGCAGAAGGCCGCTCGAAGCGGCGGAAAATGGAGCCCGGGGTTACCGCGGCCCGGCTCTCATAGTTTACAGACCGTGCGACCCGGCTCGAGAAACTCCGCGCTCCGCGAACGCGGCCAGCCGCGTCGCCGGGAGTTCCAGATCGCCGCCATTCGTGCCGAATGGTGCCTGGTCCCACGTGAAGCCGCCATTCCGCACGAATCGCAGTGATCTCGAACGATCTCGCCGCCCACCGCGGTGTCGCGACGGTTCTGCGGGGTGTTAGTCGAGGGTGCCGGCACGTGACATCCGCGCGCACCAGGCCAACTCGTCCGCCGTCGTCGTCAACCGGAGCGCGCGCGTGGTGAGCTCGCTCGCACGCTCGGGGCTCGCGGCATCCTGGTCATCTGCGACACTCGACGCTCCCGCCGCCTCGACACGGCAGAACGCGGCAGCGCGTTCGAGTGCGATCGCGAAGTCCCCCGCGAACAGCCCGCGCAGGATGCGATCCGCCAGTTCAGTGACCTCCTGCGGCCCCGCGGGCGTTGGCGCCCCTGCGACGACCGCATCGATCGTGCTGAGCACCTCGGTGCCGCGCTGGAACAAGAGGGCGACGCCCTGCGGATCCTGCCGAATCATCACGCGCACCAAATAGATGCGCCACAGCGCACCCGGCAGGCTGTGCGCCGCCGATCGCGCCCAGAGTTCCGCAAGAGCGTCGATGCCGTGCTCGTCGGTGTAATGGACCAGACGGTCGACGACGTCAGGATCGTCGCTGTCCTGCGCCCGCGAGATCAGCATGTGCGCGCTGTTGTGGGCCGCGCGCATCACCGCGGCCGGATCCTCCCCACCCGCGAACGCCTCGAACTCTCCCCCGCCGAAGAGCGCGGGCCTGTGGAAGTCGTCGGCCATGCCATCAGGCTAGCCGCGTGGGCATGAGCGATTGCTCCGCCCGCGCTACGCTGGAACCCACGGGCCTGTAGCTCAGCTGGCAGAGCATCGGACTTTTAATCCGCGGGTCGTGGGTTCGAGCCCCACCGGGCCCACTGTAGAAATGCCTGATCAAAAGGCTATTTTCTGATCGGAGTTGGTACAAACTCGGCGCTCTGCCCATCGTTTGCCCACATTTTGCCCACACTTGAAAACATCAGTGCCTGATCAAGGCGGGCCGCAACGGCGTCCAGATCGTCATCGAACAGGTCGGCGTAGACGTCGAGAGTCATTGCGGCCGAGGCGTGCCCGAGCATCTTCTGCACGGCCTTCACGTTCCCTCCCGCGGAGATGGCGAGCGAGGCGGCGGTGTGCCGGAGATCGTGGATCGTCATCGGCGGAAGCCCTGCGGCGACGAGCGCCCGGTCGAACCACGAGTTCTCCCGCGTGGTCGGTGTTACAA
>JALYHS010000223.1 GCA_030776385.1 Actinomycetota bacterium | reverse complement strand
TGGGATCAGTTACTCCATACGAATCGGCGAACGGCAAGCGCTATCGCGTCAGATACCGCAAGCCTGACCACAGCCAGACCGACAAGCGCGGCTTCCGATCGAAGCGTGACGCCGAACTGTTCCTCGCCTCGGTCGAGGTCGCCAAGCACACCGGCCGCTACATCGACCCGAGCCGATCGCGCGTCACTATCGGCCAATGGACCACTTCTTGGCTCGCAACCCGCACCGACCTTCGTGCCTCGACGCTCGATCGCGTCAGCGGCGTCGTTCGCAACCACATCGTCCCGGCTCTCGGCCCGATCGCTCTCGCCGACTTCGGCCGTCTCCGCGCCCAGCAGTGGGCATCGGAGCTGAGCCGGACGCAGAGCCCCGGATCTGTCCGCAAGATCGTGAACGTCCTCTCGAGCGCGCTGCAACTCGCCGTCGATGATGGGCGCATCCCCGCCAACCCGGCGGCTCGCCTCAAGCTCCCCAGGCAGATCAAGTCGCAGAAGCGATTCCTTACGCATCAACAGGTTGCCGACCTCGCGGCCGCGGTGGACGAGAAGAAAGCCGGCGACGGCTTCGGTCTGCTAGTTCTGGTTCTTGCGTACACAGGTTTGCGGTGGGGAGAGCTCGCCGGCCTCCGGGTGCGCGACCTCGACTTCCGTCGAGGACGCCTCGAAGTGTCGTCCACGATGATCGAGGTCAACGGCTATATGGAGGAGTCGACGCCGAAGGACTATGAGGCGCGCAGCATCCCGGTTCCAGCTTTCGTGCTCAGCCAGTTGGCAGAGCACGTCGAGGGCAAGATCCCGAGCGAGTTCGTGTTCGTCAGTTCAAAGACCGGCGCCGTCCTGCGTAACCGAACCTTCCGGCGCGGGTGGTTCAACGAAGCCGCGGCGAGCATCGGCGTTCCCGGCCTCACTCCGCACGAGCTACGCCATACGTGCGCCAGCCTTGCTGTTTCGGCCGGTGCCAACGTGAAAGCCCTTCAGCGGATGCTGGGTCACAGCTCCGCGAAGGAAACCCTCGACACCTACAGCGACCTCTTCGACGATGATTTGGATGCCGTTGCGGACGTTTTGGATCAGATGGCCACGGTTTCAGTTGTGGGCAAAACGTGGGCAAAACGGCCGGCGAGGGCCGTGCGGCAGCCGTCTCGATCGAGGAAAACAGCCTCTGACCGGCTATTTTCAAAGAGCCCCGTGTCGGATTCGAACCGACGACCCCCGCTTTACAAGAGCGGTGCTCTGGCCAACTGAGCTAACAGGGCGGATCACGGCAGACCGCGCTTTCAGACTACTTTGCCATTCGCGGCAATCTGTGCGCGTATTCGCGGCATACCCCGCGAAGCGCTAGGAGCGTTATTCAGATTGCTTCGTCGGATGACGTGGGGGCAGCGAGGCCGACGATACGTCGAGCCTGTCGCAGCACCGGCTCGTCGATCATGCGCCCGTCGTACGCGAAGACCCCTTCGGGGATGGCGGCTGCAGCCTGCAGCACGCCGTGAGCCCACGCCACCGACTCGTCAGAGGGGCGGAAGGCTCCGCGGATGATCTCGACCTGGCGGGGGTGGATGCACATCGCGCCGGCGAACCCCGATGCTGCTGCGTCGGAGGCCTCGTCTCGCAGGCCCTCGTCGTCGGCAATGTCCAGATGGACGGTGTCGAAGGCCGACTTTCCGGCGCTCGTCGAGGCGATCAGCACTCGGGATCGGGCATACATCGCGTAGGCGCGGTAGCTGCCGTCTGCGTGACGGCTGGAGGTCCCGCCCATGGCTGCCACGAGGTCCTCAGCCCCCCAGGTGAGCGCGACGACGACGCTCGACTCGGCGATCATCTCCGCGTTCCGCACCCCGAGGGGGCTCTCGCAGATCGCCAGGACATCGAAACCTTCGAGCGCCGCGAGATCATCCAGGGTCTCGGCTTTCGCGAGAGCGATGTGGCGATACCCCGTCTGATGGAGAGCCGCCAGGTCGTCGTCCAGAAGGCCGGTCGAGCGCGGGTTGACCCGCACGATGGTGCGGGAGGGGTCCAACTCCGAGGCGATGAGCGCGCGCCGCGCTGCCGGTTTCGCGTGCAGCGCGACGGCGTCTTCCAGATCGATGATCACCGTGTCGGCGGCCTGTGCGGCTTTTCCGTAGCGATCCGGCCGGTCTCCCGGGCAGAAGAGCAGGGCAGGTCCCGAGATCATCTCGTCACGCCTCGACCGGCAGGCACAGCATGAGGGTCGAGCGGATCGCGACGGCCACGACCTCCCCGTGCTGATTCCGCGCCGTGTGTTCGAACTCGACGATCCCCTGACCCGGGCGGCTGGCGGACAGACGCTTCGAGCGCACTCGAGTCTCGGAGGTCATCGTGTCGCCCGCCCGCATCGGGTGCGGAAAGCGCACATCGCTGAAACCGAGATTCGCCACGATGGTGCCCTGCGTCAGTTGAGCGACGGATGTCCCGACCAAGGTTGACAGGGTGAACATGCTGTTGATCAAGCGCTCGCCGAATTCCGTGCGACCGGCCCACTCGCTGTCCAGGTGGAGCGATTGAGTGTTCATGGTCAGCGTGGTGAAGAGCACATTGTCGGTCTCCGTGACCGTG
>JALYHS010000222.1 GCA_030776385.1 Actinomycetota bacterium | reverse complement strand
CAAGTTCGGCTCCGGCTCCTACGCCGCGTCCGGCGGACTGCACGGGGTCGGCGCGTCGGTGGTCAACGCGCTCTCCGAACGCCTCGACGTCGAGGTGGACCGCGGCGGCAAGACCTGGGCGATGTCCTTCCACCGGGGCGAGCCCGGGGTGTTCGCCGACGCCGACCCGAAGCGCCCGTCACCCGACGCGCCGTTCGAGCCGTTCGTCTCGGGCAGCACCCTGCGCTCGATCGGCCGGGCCGCGAAGGGCAGCACCGGCACGCGGGTGCGGTACTGGGCGGACCGCCAGATCTTCGTCCGCGACGCGGCGTTCTCCCTCGGCGACCTCACGGGCCGAGCCCGGCAGACCGCCTTCCTGGTGCCGGGGCTCACCATCACGGTCGAGGACCTGCGCGGGCAGCAGCCGGTGGTCGAGACGTTCCGCTACGACGGCGGGATCTCGGAGTTCGTCGACTTCCTCGCTACCGATGCCCCGCTCACCGACACCTGGCGCATCCAGGGCACCGGCGCGTACACCGAGACCGTGCCGGTGCTGCAGGAGAACGGCCACATGGTCGCCACCGAGCTGAACCGCGAGTGCGAGGTCGACATTGCGCTGCGCTGGGGAACCGGATACGACTCCGTGTTCCGCAGCTTCGTCAACATCATCGCCACACCGAAGGGGGGAACCCACCAGGCCGGCTTCGAGCAGGGGCTGATGAAGTTCCTGCGCGCGGAGGTCGACAAGAACGCCCGTCGGCTCAAGGTCGGCACGGGCGCCAACAGCACAGACAAGCTCGAGAAGGAGGACATCCTCGCCGGGCTCACCGCCGTGCTCACGGTGCGCCTGCCCGAGCCGCAGTTCGAGGGTCAGACCAAGGAGGTCCTCGGCACACCTGCCGTGCGGGCGATCGTCGCCAACACGATCGCGAAGGCCATGGGCGAACGCTTCGCGAGCCCCAAGCGCGACGACAAGACACAGTCGACGCTGGTGCTCGACAAGATCGTCGCCGAGATGAAGAGCCGGATCTCGGCCCGTGCTCACAAGGAGACGCAGCGCCGCAAGAACGCCCTCGAGAACTCGTCGCTGCCGGCCAAACTAGTGGACTGCCGCACCTCGGATGTCGCGAACAGCGAGCTCTTCATCGTCGAGGGCGACTCGGCGCTCGGCACCGCCAAACTCGGCCGGGACAGCGAGTATCAGGCGCTGCTGCCGATCCGCGGCAAGATCCTCAACGTGCAGAAGGCCTCGGTGAGCGACATGCTCAGCAACGCCGAGTGCGCGTCGATCATCCAGGTCATCGGTGCGGGATCCGGTCGCAGCTTCGACCTCGAGCAGGCTCGATACGGCAAGGTCATCATCATGGCCGACGCGGACGTCGATGGTGCGCACATCCGCACGCTGCTGCTCACCCTGTTCTTCCGCTACATGCCCGACATGATCACCGACGGCCGGGTGTACTCGGCCGTGCCGCCGCTGCACCGCGTGGTCATCATGAACCCTGGTTCGAAGCCGAATGAGACCGTCTACACATACTCGGAGGCCGAACTGCAGGGCGTTCTCGCCTCGCTGAAGAAGGCCGGCCGTCGATACCAGGACCCGATCCAGCGTTACAAGGGGCTCGGCGAGATGGATGCCGACCAGCTTGCCGAGACCACCATGAGTCGCCAGCACCGCACGCTGCGCCGAGTTCGGGTCGCCGACGCGGAGTCCGCCGCGACGGTCTTCGAGCTGCTGATGGGCAACGACGTCGCACCCCGCAAGGACTTCATCATCGCCGGTCAAGGTCTGGACAAGAGCCGCGTCGACGTCTGAGCGATTGCCGATCGTGACCTCCTCGAGCAAGTCCTTCCCGATCGCCCTGGCGATCGGTGCCCTTGTGGTGGCGGTGCTGACCGTGCTCGTCGTGCTCATTCGCGCCGGCGGCGATCCCTCGGATGCCGCGAACTGGCTGGTGCAGTGGGAGTTGCGCTCCAGCGACAACGGCCCGCTGTTCCAGTTCATGCAGGATTTGGTCGCCGGGCGCCCGCTGGACTGGGTGTTCTCCCCGCAGGTGTACGTCTTCCCCGAGCTGCCGATCAGCGCGCTGGCGTTCGCCGTCACCGGCGGCAACGTCTACGGCTACTACCTGGCCGTCGCCGTGCTGAACAATGCTCTTCTCTACCTTGCGTTGCTCGGCCTGGTCCGCGTGCTCTTCCCGCTCGCGAGCTCCGCGGAGTCGGCGGTGCGGGCGGGTATCGCGACGGTTCCTCTCCTGCTGCTCCCGCTGGTCGGCACCTCCTGGATCTTCTCCTTCCAGCTGGCGCCCACCTACTACTTCGGGATGTATCTCGCTCTGATCTCCGCCCCGATCCTGCTGCTGACCCGATCGCGAGGAGTTCGTCTCACGCTGGCGGTCGCGCTCGCGGTGACCGCGGCATCCAACCCCCTGACGTTGCTGTTCGCGGCGCCGGGAACCGCGGTGGCCCTGGCGCTTCTGCTGCTGCGTCAGGGTTGGCGGATCGCGCTGCGCCCCGGGGTCGGCATCGCCGCGGTTCTGGCGTTCTCCCTCGGCTTCCGGCTGCTGTTCCTGCCGTTGCAGGGGACGTCCCCATTCACCTACGCGAATCCGACGGTGTTCGCCGGGCGGCTGAGCGCGATTTTGCCGTACTACCAGTACCAGGCGCGAGATCCGGCGGCAGCCGTCATCCTGGACCTCGGCGTGGCGCTCTCGGTGGTGAGCCTGCTCGCAGCGGCGGCGGCGATCATCGTGTTCTGGCGTCGTCGCCGGGATGGTCGCCTGCTCGCCGTCGTCTACCTCGGACTCGTCCCGCTGGGCGGCCTGGCCATGACATACGCATTCATGATCACGCACTACCTGTACTTCTGGCCGGTGCTCGTGCTGCCGCTCGTGCTCTGGCCGCTCGCTTTGCCGCGCGTGGCTCTTCGAGCTGCGGGTGGCATCGGTGTCGCCGCGTTCATGGTCATCGCCCTTGCCACGGGAATCGTCGCGGGAAACCTGACGCACCTCGACCGCTACTTCGGGTATCGGAACGACGAGACCGCGTGCATCGCGAGCGCGGTTCCGAACGGATCCGTCGGCTATGCCACCTTCTCGGATGCGCGGCGACTCTCGCTGACCTCCGCCGGCCGGTTCCGTCTTCTCCAGCTGCAGGCCGACGCCAAGCCCCACACCTGGCTGATGAATCGCGCCACCGTGCGTACGGAGGCCGGGACATTCTTCTACCTCAACGGCTCGGGCGACGAGACCCAGATCGACCCGAACGTGCTGCGGCGCACCTTCGGCGACCCTGATGTCGTCGCCCGCTGCAGCGACACCCAGTCGGTGTGGCTGTACACGGCGGCACCGAAGCTGAAGCGGATCGCCGAGTTCTATCGAGTGCACTGACGACGGGTTGCCATGACGATTGGGTGCGTTGAGGATGATTGCCAGCCACCCCCGCGGCTCCGACGTAGGCTTTTCGACATGGAACGACACGACTTCAC
>JALYHS010000221.1 GCA_030776385.1 Actinomycetota bacterium | reverse complement strand
GGCTCGTTCCTCCCCGCACTCGGGATGAGCGTGCTCATCGCCCTCATCGTGGTGGTGGTCTGCCTGCTGTTCGCGTTCCTCGCTGCCGTCGCGATCAGTCGCTTCCGCTTCCGCGGGCGGACGAGCTTCGTGCTCGCCATCCTGTTCGTGCAGATGCTCCCCGCCGAGGGGCTGTTCATCGCCCAGTACAAGCTGATGGCCTCCGTCGACCTGCTCAATACGGTGATCGGCATCAGCATCCTGTACATCGCCTCGGTCGTGCCGTTCACGATCTGGATGCTGCGGGGCTTCGTCGCCGGCATCCCCGCCGAGCTCGAGGAAGCGGCCATGGTCGACGGACTCAGCCGCACGCAGGCCTTCCTGCGGATCACCTTCCCGCTGCTGGCGCCCGGACTCGTGGCGTCGGGTGTGTACGCGTTCCTGCAGTCCTGGAACGAGTTCACGGTCGCGCTCGTGGTGCTGCCGGATCAGGCGTCGCAGACGCTCCCGCTGTGGTTGCGCGGATTCATCCAGTCGAGCGCCTCGAAAGCCATCGATTGGGGACAGGTGATGGCGGCGTCGACGCTGGTCGCAATCCCGGTGATCATCTTCTTCCTGCTGGTGCAGGGGCGCATGACGAGCGGGCTCGTCGGCGGGGCGGTGAAGGGGTGAACGGGATCTCGACAGGCTCGATCAGCGAGGGCTCGATCAGCGCCGCCGGGACCCTGCTGCCCGGCTTCGAGGGGGGCGAGTTGCCCGACTGGCTTCGCATGCGGCTGGAGGGCGGGCTCGCCGGCGTCTGCCTGTTCGCGACGAACATCTCCTCACCGGAGCAACTGCGCCGACTGACCGACGAGATCCGGTCGGCGAATCCGGATGCCGTGATCGCCATCGACGAGGAGGGTGGCGACGTCACGCGGCTGTTCCAGGCCGTCGGCTCGCCGTATCCGGGTGCCGCGATCCTCGGCCGCCTCGACGACCTCGAGTACACGCGGGAGATCGCAGGGCGGGTCGGGCGCCAGTTGCGCGCCGTCGGGGTGACGCTGGACTTCGCGCCGGATGCCGACATCAACTCCTCCGACGACAACCCGGTCATCGGCACTCGCAGCTTCGGCGCCGACCCCGAGTTGGTCGCCCGGCACACGGCCGCCTGGGTGGAGGGGCTGCAGTCGACGGGCGTCGCGGCCTCGGCCAAGCACTTCCCGGGGCACGGGGACACCGCGAGCGACTCGCACCTGTCGCTTCCCGTCATCGACCTGCCGCTTGCCACCCTGCGGGTTCGCGAGCTGGTCCCCTTCGCCGCGGCAATCGGTGCGGGAACCGCCACGATCATGACCTCTCACATTCTGCTTCCGGAGCTCGACGAGGTGCCCGCGACGTTCTCGCCGCGCATTCTCGGCGGGCTTCTTCGTGAGGAACTCGGCTTCGCCGGCGTGATCGTGAGCGACGCGCTCGACATGCGCGGCGCTTCGGGCGTGACGGGGATCCCGGATGCCGCGGTCCGCGCGCTTGTCGCGGGCTGCGACCTGCTCTGCATCGGCACGGCCAACACCGACACGCAACTCGACGAGATCGAGGCGGCCGTCGCCGCCGCCGTGTCGGACGGGCGCCTCCCGTCCTCCCGGCTCGCTGACGCACTGGCTCGGGTCGCCACGCTCGCGCCCTCGCTGGTCGAGCCTGTCGAGACCGAGCCAGTCGAGACCGAGCCAGTCGAGACCGAGACCGAGACCGAGCCGTCGTTCTCGCTGGATCGCACGATCTCGGCCTTCGATGTCGTCCCGGATGCGCCCGCGCCGCTCGAGTCGCACCTGCTCGTCCAGCTCGAAACGGTGGCAAACATCGCGGTTGGCCCGTCGCCATGGGGCGCAGCCGCGGCGGGAGCGCCGGTGCGACGCCTGCTCGATGGCGACGCTCTTCCCGACACCGATCGCCAGCTGATTCTCATCGGTCGCGACAATCACCGCCGTGACTGGACGCGCGCCGTGATCGACGCGGCCCGGGCCCGCGATCCGCGGACACTCGTGGTCGACATGGGCTGGCCATCCGCCGACCGGCGGTACGCGGACGTCGCCACCTTCGGCGCCTCCCGGCACGCGGGGCAGGCGCTGCTGCGCTGGCTGCCGGTCTCGACGGGCTCGACCAGCGGGGGTGCATCATGAGCGCGCTGCGGGTGGGCGTGGACATCGGTGGGACCAAGACCGAAGCGGTAGCCATCGACGGAGAGGGCGCCGTGATCGAGACCGTGCGTGTGCCCACCGGATTCGGGGCCGAGGCGGTCATCGAGTCCACGGTGGACGTGGTGCTCGCGCTCGCCGCGCGGGTCGGAGCGGAACCGCGCGACTTCGGTGCCATCGGCGTCGGGGTTCCGGGGACGGTGGATCCGGCATCCGGTCGTGTCGCTCACGCGGTGAACCTGGGCCTCGACGGACTCGCGCTCGGCGACGAACTCGCGGCGCGCCTCAGAGTGCGCGTGCGGATCGAGAACGACGTGAATGCCGCGGCGCTCGGAGTCTTCCATCTGCGAGGACACGGCCCGGATCACTCGATGGCCTACCTGAACCTCGGCACCGGCCTCGCCGCGGGCCTCGTGCTGGGCGGGCGCCTGTGGCGCGGCTCGCGGGGGACGGCGGGCGAGATCGGTCACATCCCGGTCGACTCGGCGGGCCCGCTCTGCGTGTGCGGGCAGCGCGGCTGCCTCGAGATGGTCGCGTCCGGTTCGGCCGTCGCACGCCAGTGGCCGACGACGCATCCGCGTCCTGTTCAAGATCTCTTCGAGGCGGCCGCTCGCGGTGACGCCCTCGCGATCGAAGTGCGTCAGCGCTTCATCGACAATGTTGCCTCCGCCGTTCGCGTACTCGTCCTCACTGTCGACGTGGACGACGTCGTGATCGGCGGAGGCATCACCTCGCTCGGCGTTCCGCTGCTGGACGCCATCCGGGAGGTGCTCGCCGGCTGGTCTGCGCAGTCGGGCTTCCTCGCATCGCTCGAACTGCCGTCGCGGGTGGGTCTCGCGCCCGAAGGTCAAGTAGCCTCGGTGGGCGCGGCGCTGATCGGTCAGCGAGTGAACGAGCTGACTCCGGAGGTGCAGGGCTAATGGCCGAGGTGGTCATTCTGAACTCGCCAGCGAGCGCCGGTGAGTTGGGTGCTGAGCTGGTCGCGCGACTGGTCGATCGACGACCGGATGCCGTGCTGGGTCTGGCGACCGGCTCCACGCCGCTGCCGCTCTGGCACTCGCTCGCAGCGCGAAGTCTCGACCTGTCGCGGGTGCGAGGTTTCGCGCTCGACGAGTACATCGGTCTCCCGCCAGGACACCCCCAGAGCTACCGCGCCGTCATCACCCGCGAGGTTGTCGAACCGCTCGGTCTGACCCCGTCGCTTGTGCATGTGCCCGGCGACGACGGTGGCCCCGTTGACGGCGCCGGTGAGCGGTACGAGGCCGCGATCGCGGCGGCGGGTGGCGTCGACCTGCAGGTGCTCGGCATCGGCCGCACCGGGCACATCGGGTTCAACGAACCCGGCTCTTCGCTCGCCTCGGCCACCCGCGTCAAGACGCTGACCGAGCAGACGCGGCTCGACAATGCGCGGTTCTTCCCGACGCTGGATGACGTCCCCCGTCACTGCCTCACCCAGGGGCTCGGGACGATCCTCCGTGCCCGGCACCTGCTGCTGTTCGCGTTCGGCGAGGCCAAGGCCGCCGCGATCGCGGGCGCCGTCGAAGGACCGGTGTCGGCTTCCCTGCCCGGGTCGGCCATCCAGCTCCACCCGCTCGTCACGGTGGTCGTCGACGAAGCCGCCGCCTCGCAGTTGCAGCACGCCGACTACTACCGCTTCGCCTGGGACAATCGGCTCGACTTCGAGCGCTGAGCCCCTCGGTTGGCCGCCACCGCGCCTGCGGACGCGTCAGCGGCCCGAGTTCTCCACGATCGCCGAGTACGTGCGGTTGAGCGACGCCATCGACCGATCGTACGACGCCTGCGCGACCCCCGTGAAGAGGCAGTCCACGACCATGAGCTGAGCGATCCGGGAGCCGAGTGCGCCGGAGCGGAAGCTGTTCTCCCGTGCCGCCGTGGTCAACACGATGTCGGCCGCCAGCGCGACCGGCGAGTCGGCGAAGTTGGTGATCACGATCGTTGTCGCGCCGACCTTGCGGGCGAGTTTCACATAGGCGAGGGTGTCGGTGGTGGCGCCACTGTGCGAGATCGCGATCGCGACACATTCGGAGTCGAGAACGCTCGCCGAAGTCCATGCCGAATGCGCGTCGTCCCAGCCCAGGGTGGTCAACCCGATCCGCGTGAGTTTTTGCTGCAGGTCCAGTCGGACGACTGAACTGGCGCCGACACCGAACACGTCGATCCGCCGGGCCGCGAGCAGAGTGGCGACGGCCTTCTCCAGCGAGGGCAGGTCGAGCGCGCGTGCGGTGTCGGCGATCGACAGAGTCTCGTTGAGGGCGATCTTGGCGACCACCTCGTCGAGGCGATCGTTCCTGTCGATGTCCTTGGTGTCGACGATTCCGGACTCGGCACCGATCGATTCACGAGTCGCCTCCCGGGTCAGATCGATCCGCAGGTCACGGTAGCTGCCGTATCCGATCCGCTTGCAGAATCGGACGACCGACGTCGTCGAAGTCCTGCACCGATCTGCCACCTCGGCGATCGAGAGCCCGGCGGCGCTCGCCGGATCGGCGAGGAACAGTTTGGCGATGCGGGCCTCTGACGGCCGGAGCGAAGGCTCCTGTGCCCGGATGCGCACCAAGAGCAGGCGCGAGTCCGGCTTGGCGTCGCTCACGGTTCTCCCTTCGCATCGGTGATCGAACTCTATTCACTCCGCGCGTTCGGCGGCGGCAGGCGAGGGAAAGAAGTTACGTGATTGAAACATCGAAGGTAATTTTATGACCTAACCTGGGTCGAAATCGCGATCCCTGGGATGGCGACCGAGTTCGAAGCCCCCACCAAGAGCGAAAGGGAATCACATGCACAGTGCACATCGCGCTGCACGGTGGATGTCCGTGGCAGGGATCGTCACCGCCGTAGCGATCGCGGTCGTCGGATGCTCCGCCACGTCGACGCCATCCGCCTCGCCGTCCGCCAAGACCGGCGGCAGCCTCGTCATCGGGATCACCACCGATGTCGTGACACTCGATCCGTGGAAGGCCACTCAGTTCCAAGACGTCTACGACGTCCTTCCGAACATCTATGGCACACTCACCGAGTTCGACAAGAATTTGAACGTGGTACCAGGACTCGCGAAGTCCTGGGACGTCTCCGCGGACGGGCTCACCGTGACCCTCCACCTCCGCACCGGCGTGACGTTCCACAGTGGGGCCCCGTTCACCTCGGCCGACGTCGTCTCGTCACTGACCAAGATCATGGACCCCGCGACCGTGGCCGTGGCGCGCACAGCTCTCGCGAACGTGTCCAAGGTCACCGCCAACGGTGACTCGACCGTCGTCCTGACTTTGAGCAGCCCGGACGCGAGTCTGTTCGCCGGGCTGGCCAGCATCAACACCGCGATCCTGTCGTCCGCCGACACGGAGGCCGGGATCCTGACCAAGCCGGACGGCACCGGACCGTACAAGTTCGGGTCGCGCACGCCGAGCCAGTCACTGACCCTGACAGACAACACGGACTATTGGCGTGCCAAGCCGACCCTCGGCAGCATCGAGTTTCGAGTCATTCCGTCGGTGCAGTCGATCGTGTCGGCCATGCAGGCCGGCAACGTGCAGCTCGCCTCCATTGACGACCCGGTCGTCGCCAAGACGGCGAAGGCTTCCGGGCTGAACGTCATTTCGACTCCGTCACTCGCCTACCACGCGCTGCAGCTCAACGCGACGAAGAGCGATGTCAGCGACCTGAACGTGCGCCTCGCCATCCAGTGCGCCGTCGATCGTAAGGGCGTGCTCGACACGGCGGCGCTCGGCGCCGGTTCGATCACAGGGCCGATCACCGCTCCCGCGTACAAGTCCGACACCTCTGCGCAGCCATGTCCCACGCAGAACATCACGAAGGCGAAGTCCTACCTGGCGAAGGCAGGCAAGTCGAGCGGCATCACAATCGACACGATCGTGTCCACCGGCGAGTACTCGACCTCGGTCGACGAGGCGCAGGCGCTGAAGTCGCAGCTGGCCAAGGCAGGCATCGTGCTCAACCTGGAGGTGCTCGACTCGAACGCATACATCGCTCGTTGGCTCGCCGGCAGCTTCGACGCGGCCGTCGCCCTCAACGGCGGAAGCCCCGACCCGAACACGATGTACGGACGGTACTTCACGAGCACCGGCAACCTGAACAAAGTCGCCGGGTACTCGTCGCCGGGGCTCGACAAGCTGTTCGTCGAGGGGCGGTCGACCACCAAGGTCGCCGACCGCAAGGCGATCTACACGAAGATCTCCGCACAACTGACCGACAACGCCGCGTGGGTCTGGCTGTTTAGCAGCTACCAGTACACCGCGACGACGACCACGGTCGCCGGGTTTACTCCGATGTCGAACGGTTCGCTGCAGTTCCTGCGGGAGACCGCTGTCAGCAAGTAGCGTTCGACCGATCAGTTCCCAGCGACACGGGGGGATGCGGTGCGCAGCCGCACCCCCCTGGAGGGGTCACATGCTCACACGAATCGTCGGCAGCGCGCCGGCACGCAAGCTGCTGGAGACGATCGTCACTCTGATCGGGGTGGCCGTGGTCGTGTTCATCATGCTGCGCGCGATCCCCGGCAACCAGATCGGCGCCAACCTCGGCACGGAGGCGGCGGCGCTCACCCCGTCTCAGCGCCTCGAACTCGAGCACTACTACGGGCTGGACAAGCCACTGATCCTGCAGTTCTTCAGCTGGCTCGGCGACGTGCTCACCGGCAACCTGGGATTCTCGGCCCAATCGCAGGAGAGCGTCCTCACGATGACATCGCGTTCGCTGCCCGTGACGGTGGAGCTGGCGGTTCTGGCCATCATCCTCGGTCTCCTGATCGGGGTGCCACTCGGCATGCTCTCGGCGGCGCGTGTGAACACAGCATGGGATGCCGCAGGCCAAGGTATCGGCCTCGCCGGGCTGTCGATCCCCGCCTTCCTGCTCGCCGCAGCGCTGCTCGCGATCGCCGCGCAGTTCCTGCATTTCAATCCGAACGGACAGGGCTACGCGACCCTTCTCGCGAATCCGGGACTCAACCTTCAGCAGATGCTGATGCCGGCCCTGGTGCTGGGCTTCGGTCTCGCGGCACCGATCATGAGGACGGCGCGAAGTGCGCTGCTCGAGGTGAGACAGCAGGATTTCGTCAGGACCGCGCGCGGCAAGGGGGTACCGAGACTGCGCATTCAGGTCTCGCACGTCCTCAGGAACGCGCTCGTTCCGATCGTCACCATGACGGGGCTGCAGTTCGGCTATCTCCTCGGGGGCGCCGTGGTGGTGGAGCAGATCTTCTCGATTCCAGGAATCGGCCGTCAGGTGCTCAACGGGATCAATGACAAGGAATACGCGGTGGTCCAGAGCAGTGTGCTGGTGATCGCCCTGGTCTTCGTCCTGGTGAATCTGCTCACCGACTTGCTCTATCGACTGATCGACCCTCGGGTGCGCGCCGCATGACCGGCGTGGTGATGGCCGGAGGGCGTCCGGCGGCGGATCGGGTATCCCGCGTCGTGCGGCGCGTCGCCGCGAGCCCGAGCGGTGCCGTCGGTGGGGTCCTGACCGCGCTGGTCGTCGTGCTCATCATCCTGTCGGTCGTGCACGTTTTCGGGGATCCGATCGCCCAGGACTCCGCGGTCAGTCTGCAGGGACCGTCATTCGCACATCCCTTCGGCACCGACCGCTTCGGGCGCGACGTCCTCTCGCGCTGTGCGGCCGGCTTGGCGAACTCCGCGCTGGTGTCGGTGGTGGCGGTCGCGTTCGCGACCGTGGTCGGAACGGCGGCGGGCTTGGTCGCGGGCTTCTTCCGCAGCGCCCCCGACCGGGTGATCGGCGGCCTCACGAACATCCTTTTCGCCTTCCCGCCGCTTCTTCTCGCGCTCGCGCTGGCGTCGGCGTTCCAACGGACCTGGCTGACAATCGCGGTCGCGATCGGCGTCGTCTACATCCCGATCTTCGTGCGCGTCACCCGAGGCCCCGTGCTCTCGCTGCGGGAGGCGGACTTCGTGCGCGCTGCAACTGTGCTCGGGATGAGCCGACTTCGAGTGCTGTTCGGTCACGTCTTGCCCAACATCGGCTCGATCGTGATCGTGCAGGTCACGCTGTCGCTGTCCTGGGCCGTGCTGACCGAGGCCTCGTTGAGCTTCCTCGGACTCGGCACACCGCCTCCAGCACCATCGCTCGGGTCGATGGTGTTCGACGCGAGCACGCTCGTGTACATCGCGCCGTGGACCATGATCGCGCCCGGCGCGGTTCTGGTGGTCTTCGTCGTCGGCCTGAACCTTCTCGGTGATGGTCTTCGTGATGCGCTCGATCCGAAGAACAGGGGATGACTGGTGGAGATCGCCGACAGCACCGACTCACTTGCCGAATTGGGGACCGAGCAGGTCGACCCGCGCTACGCCTCGGTGGACAGGATGTCCGTCGCCGAGCTCGCTGATGCGATGAACGACGCGGATGCGGCGGTGCCGGGAGCCGTGCGTGCTGCGTTCGGAAGCATCGTGCCCGCGATCGAGGCCGCATCAGAGCTCGTGGCAGCGGGAGGACGACTCATCTATGTGGGGGCCGGAACTCCCGGTCGGATCGGGGTGCTCGACGCGTCGGAGGCTCCGCCGACATTCGGGACCGACCCGTCTCGAGTCTTCGCGATCATCGCCGGCGGCTCCGGCGCGATCGTCTCCTCGGTCGAAGGAGCGGAGGATGACGGCCCCGCGGGTGCCGCCGCGATTGATGCCGCCGATGTCCGTCCCTCGGACGTGGTGATTGCGATCGCGTCGAGTGGGCGCACCCCATTCGTCGTGAGCGCCGCCGCGCGAGCCCGCGAGCGCGGCGCGCTGACGGTGGGGATGTCGTGCAATCCGCAGACGGCCCTGAGCGCCGTTGTCGAGTATCCGATCGAGGTCCTTGTCGGCCCGGAGATCATCAGTGGCTCGACGCGGCTGAAGGCCGGGACGGCGCAGAAGCTGGTACTCAATATGTTCTCGACCATCTCGATGGTCCGGGCGGGAAAGACTTACGGGAACCTGATGATCGACGTCAGGCCCACGAACGTGAAACTGCGCGAGCGTGCCACCCGAATTGTGCAGACGGTGTCATTCCGCGGACGCGCGGAAGCGCAGGCCGCCCTCGAATCCACCGGCTTCGAAGTGAAACCGGCCATCGTGATGCTGCGCCTCGGCGTGGAAGCCGACACCGCGCGGGAGCTGCTTGCCGAACACGGCGGCCAGCTACGTGAGACGCTCGACGAGGTGGCATCGTGAGGACGCTCGGAATGATCTCGGGCACCTCGCACGATGGGATCGATGCCGCGGTGGTCGACTTCGAGCTGGTTGGCGACGTGCTGCACGGCACGGTCGTGAGTGCCTCGAGCACTTCGTACGCGCCGGAACTGCGGCGCCGATTGATCGCTGCGCTGCCGCCGGCCGCGACGAGCTTCGCCGAGGTCTGCGAGCTGGACACCCTGATCGGGCAGGCGTTCGCGGCCGTTGCCGCGGAGACGATCGCGCGTGTCGGCGCCGTCGATCTGGTGTGCTCCCACGGTCAAACCGTCTACCACTGGGTCTCGAACGGCGTGGCCTTGGGCACCCTCCAAATTGGCGAGCCCGCTTGGATCGCCGAGGCGGCGGCGGCACCCGTCGTCTCGGGCGTGCGGATCCGTGACGTCGTGCGCGGAGGCCAGGGAGCTCCTCTCGTCTCGCTTCTCGACGCGCTGTTGCTCGGCTCCGTGGCGGGCGGCGCCGCGGCGCTCAATCTCGGAGGGATCTCGAACATGACAGTGGTCGGCGAGGGCCTCCCGGTCGCCTGGGATATCGGTCCCGCGAACGCGTTGATCGACGCCGCGGTCGTGGCAACCCGTGTGACGGAGCTCGGATACGACGCGGACGGAGCGGTCGCCGCATCCGGAACCGTCGACGAGACACTGCTCGGGATCCTCCTCGACGAACCGTTCTACGCGCTCAGTGCTCCGCGGAGCACGGGCAAGGAACTGTTCCACTGGCCGTACGTCGAAGCGGCAATCGAGCGTGCGGGGCGTCGCCCTGATGCCCCGGACCTGGTGGCGACGCTGACCGAACTGACGGTCAGGACAGTCGCCGCCGAGGTGCGACGAGTTGGAGTCTCGACGCTCGTCGTCTCGGGAGGCGGTGTGCGCAATCCGGTGATGATGGCGGGTCTCATTCGCGAGCTGCCGGGCGTGGACCTCGTGCCGTCCGACGAGTTCGGCGCACCGAGCGATGCGAAGGAGGCCATTGCCTTCGCTCTGATCGGCTGGATGACCGCGCACGGCCTCCCGTCGACGCTCCCCAGCGCGACCGGTGCCTCCGCGCCGAGCGTGCTCGGCTCGATCACGCCAGGACCGAACGGCTTCGGCACGCTCGCCACGGTGACTGCTCCGCGCGCCCTCCAGCTCGTGGTGGCATCGTGACAGACGACCTGCTCGTCGTCGAGGGACTCCGAGTCTCGATCGCGCAGAACCGCTCGCGTGCGAAGCGCAAGAGGAACGGGTCCGCGGCGGCACCCGAGATCGTGCACGGGATCGATCTGCGCGTGCGAGCGGGCGAGATGGTGGGGGTGGTGGGAGAGAGCGGTTCCGGCAAGTCCGTCACGATGCTTGCGCTCCTGCGCCTGCTCGACGATCCGCTGCGGCTCAGCGGCGGTCGCGTGCTCTTCCAGGGGAGGGACCTCGCCGCTCTCGAGGCGGAGGAGTTGCGCGAGATCCGCGGTCGCGACATCGCAATGGTCTATCAGGATCCGATGACCTCTCTCAATCCGCTCATGCGCGTCGGCGAGCAGGTGCGGGAGGTCATGCTGGTGCACGGAGTCGGTCGTGATGAGGCCGAGCGCCGCACCCTCGACCTGTTCGAGCGGGTCGGCATTCCCGATCCTCCCCGAACGTCTCGCGCGTATCCTCACGAGTTCTCGGGAGGGATGCGGCAGCGGATCGTGATCGCGATGGCGCTCGCGATGAAGCCGACGCTGCTCATCGCCGACGAGCCGACGACCGCGCTCGATGTGACCATCCAGCAGCAGATCCTCGCCCTGGTCGCCGAGCTCACCCGCGAATCCGCGATGACCACCATCTGGGTCACCCACGATCTCGGAGTGGTCGCGCGCCTCGTCGACCGAGTGATCGTCATGTACGGAGGGACGATCGTCGAGGATGCCCCGGTCGAGCGACTGTTCGCGGCCCCGCAGCATCCGTACACCCAACGCCTGTTGGCCTCGTTGCCGAACCCCGACGATGATGCCCGACCTCTGCTCGCGCAGATCCCGGGTCGTCCACCCCTGCCCGGCGAGGTCGTCGTGGGATGCCCGTTCCGGGACCGGTGTCCCGAGGCGCGCGAGATCTGTTCGACGCCACCGCCCCTGATCGAGCGCGGCGCGAGCAAGGTGGCCTGCTGGGTGCCGCCCGAGGAGTGGACGGCATGAGTCTGGTGGCGACCGGTCTGGTCAAGCACTATCCCGTCCGAGGCTCCGACTCCGTCGTACACGCCCTCGACGGGGTCTCACTCGAGCTCGCGCCGGGCGAGACGCTCGGCATCGTCGGAGAGTCCGGATGCGGCAAGTCGACGCTCGCGAAGGTGCTCGTCCGCCTGGAGGATCCCACCGACGGCACCGTCGTCCTCGACGGGGTCGATCTCACGCGGCTCTCGGGCGCCGAGCTGCGTCGCCAGCGGCGTCGGATCCAGATGGTCTTCCAGGACCCGTACTCATCACTGAACCCGCGCAAGTCGGTCGGGGCCGCGCTCGAGGAGGTCCTCGTCGTGCATCGCTTCGGGTCGTCCGCCGCCGTGCGACGAGCGCGGGTCGCCGAGTTGCTCGAACTCGTGGGCATGTCCGCCCTGTTCGCGACTCGGCTACCGCACGAGCTCTCCGGCGGGCAGCGCCAGCGAGTCGGGATCGCGCGCGCCCTCGCGGTCGAGCCGAGCGTGCTCATTC